>JAPLKL010000019.1 GCA_026388095.1 Elusimicrobiota bacterium
AGCGAGCGGGCCGTCGCCGTGTACGAGGACTTGGCGCGCAACGCGGGCCGGGAGAGCGCGCAGTCGGCCGCGGCCCGGGCCGCGGCCCTGCGCCGCCAAGGCCGGGGCGGCAAGGGCGCGGCGGCCGCGCCGCCCGCGCAGCCGGCCCAGAAGACGGCCGCGCCCGCCCCGGCTCCGCGCAAGGCTGCCACCTCCAGGAGGAAGGCGGCCGTGCCGGCGGCCGAGCCCCCTGTGGAGCCGGCCCCGGAACCGGCCCCGGCCGAGCCCCAGACCAAGAATCTCAATCTGCCCGGCATGCCGGGCAGCGACGACGCCCAGTAGCCGGACACCAAGGAGAATACCATGCCTGCCAGCGCCAGTTTCGCGATGATGCTCAAGGAGAACATGGGCCTCATCGTCCTCATCATCCTGGGGTTCTGCTCCGTGCTCAACATCACGTTCATGATCGAGCGTTGGTGGACCTTCCGCAGGGCGCAGGCCAGCGGAGACGCCCTGCTGGCGCACATCCAGAAGTTCCTGCAGGAGGGCAAGCCCGAGGCGGCCCAGCAGTACTGCCACAAGCATCCCTCCGCGGTCGGCCAGGTCATCTCCTACGGCCTGCAGCACGCCGCGCGGCCGCGCCGGGACATCGAGGAGCTGCTCGGGAGCAAACGTCTGGAGGAGCGCCTCAAGCTCGAGCGCTATCTGGGGGTGTTGGGCACGTTGGGCAATGTCGCGCCCTTCATCGGCCTCTTCGGCACGGTCCTCGGCATCATCAAGGCCTTCAGCGACCTGGCCCTCTCGGGCGGGGGCGGGCCCGCGGTCGTGGCCAAGGGCATCTCCGAGGCCCTCGTGGCGACGGCGGCGGGGCTCGTGGTGGCCATCCCGGCCGTCATCGTCTACAACTATTTCATGCGCAAGGTGAAGGCCATCTCGGTCGAGATGGAGGTGGCCTCGACCAGGCTCCTGGTCATGCTGGGAGCCAAATAGGAGACCCATGGCGGGAGCGAACCAGAAGGCCGACGAGCCGATCACGGACATCAACGTCACGCCTTTGGTCGATGTGTGCCTCGTGCTGGTCATCATCTTCATGGCTATCGCGCCGCTGGCCATGACCGCCGGCATCAGCGTGCTCCATTCCAGCACCAAGGTGTCCGAGGGCAAGGCCTCCATCGAGGAGAACGTCCAGGTCAAGCTCACGGCCGACGGGACCATGACGGTCAACGGCAAGGCGGCGGCCGCCGGCGAGCTGGCGGGCAGCATCTCCGAGGCCCTGCTGCGCAGCAAGGACAAGATGGTCACGGTCACGGCCGAGGAAGGCAACCTCGTGGGCCAGGTGGTGGGGATCTTGGACACCGCCAAGCAGTGCGGCGCCGCCAAGGTGGCCATCCTCAAGGCCGAGACCAAGGCGCCCGTCCCGACCCCAGGAGGCTGAGATGGCCCGCGCCGAGTCCTTCGCCGACGACGACGACATCGTCTCGGGCATCAACGTGACGCCGCTGGTGGACGTGTGCCTCGTGCTGGTCATCATCTTCATGGTGACGGCGCCGCTTTTGAACAATCCGGTCATCAAGGTCCACCTTCCCAAGGCCCATACCAAGGAGGGCGCGGAGAAGGACAAGGTCACCATCACCTTGGGCAAGGACGGCCGCATGGCCCTGTCGCATAAGGAGTTCGCCAGCATCGAAGCCCTGGATGCCGAGCTCAAAGTGCGCCTCGCCCGGAGCAATTCCAAGCTGGTCATCTTGAAGGCGGACGAGGAGGCCTTGCACGGCCGCCTGGTGGACCTGATGTCCAAGGCCAAGGACGCGGGCGCCCTGTCCTTGACCATCGCCACGGAACAGAAGAAATAGGGGGGTGTCGAAAGTCTCGTGACCCAGACGCGCTTGCCCATGTCGGTGACGCTGTCCATGGCCCTGCATGCGGGGGGGATCTTCCTTTTCCTGCAGACCGCCAGGGTCGCCAGCAAGTCGCCGGGGATCAGCATCGACAATGTGGACCTGCTGTTCCCGGCGCCCGCGGCCCCGGCGGTGCCGCGGGCCGCGGCGCCGAAGCCGACCACGATGATGGACCTGATGAAGATGACGATCGCCATCCCCAAGCCCGCGGCGCTGCGCCCCGTCGACATCAAGCTTCCGGAGATCCAGCATCCGCTTCTGCCGGCGACCCCAAAACTCGAAGAGAACCGGCTGCAGAAGCTGGCCAAGATGGAGGCCCTCGACCTCGCCAAGCGCCGCGTGGACGCGGCCCAGATCGCCGCGAAGCTCGAAGAGCGCCACTCCGCGGCTTTGGCCGCCCTGCCGCGCCTGGAAGAGGTGGGCCGGCGCCAGGTGCCCAACCTCCCCACCGCCATCAAGCTCGAAGAGCAGCGCCAAGAGGCCGTGGCCCTGAAGGACATCGGCAGCATGCCGGTCGCGCCGGCGCGCCGCAGCGTGATCCCGGCGGCCGTGCTCCAGGAGGCCAGTCCCCAGCAGAGCTCGCAGTTGGGCCGGGCGATCGCCAGCTTCCTGCCCACCGCGGAGCCCGCCCAGCTCCAGCCCCGGGCCGCGGAGCCGGCGCCCATGATGAAGAAGATCGAGGCCGCGCCTCCGGTCGTCCCGAAGCGCACGGCCGCCATCCAGGAGGAGAAGAAGAAGGCCGTCGAGATCGAGGGTCCGCTGGCCGACCGCCGGGTGGTCTCCTACGACGTGCCGCAGTTCCCGGAGTGGGCCAAGCAGCGCAACATCATCGAGGCCGAGGTCGTGATCCTTTTCTACGTCGGTCCCGAAGGCAACGTGCTGGCGGACATGCGCGTCGAGCACACCTCCGGCTACGGCCAGCTCGACCGCCTGTGCATGGACAGCCTGCGCAATTGGAAGTTCGTCCCCATCGCCGCCGGCGAAAGGCAATGGGGAAGGATCACATTCCGTTTCATTCTGGAGTGAACATGAAGACGATGCTCTTGTTGATCCTGGCCGTCCTCTGCGCCTGGCCGGCGGCCGGCCGGGCCGCCAACGCCCCGTCCGGGGGAGGCTTCCCCACCGAGGTGGAGATCAAGGCCGAAGGCGGGGTGCGCAAGCTCAACGCGGTCAAGCCGCCCTTGACCATCGAGGTGGACCCCTTCGAGACCATCCGCCCCTCTTTGGAGCCCGACCAGTCGCTGCTCTTGGCCGTCTCGCCCCTGACCGTCTCCTGGCGCCGCACCCATCCCGAGTTCCTGCACAACCAGCGCGTCATCGAGCCTTGGCTCATGACCTTCAGCCAGAGGCCGGGCATCGCGCTGCGGGTGCGCGACCAGCTCTTCGTCATCCTGGGCCGCAAGCTCGAGCCCAAGGAGGCCAAAGGCTACGCCTGGAACCTGACCATCGCCGACGAGGAGGGGCGGGTCTTCCACCACTATGAGAGCTCCAACGACCCTCCGGAGGAGCTCATCTGGAGCGGCCAGAACGACCAAGGCGAGTGGATCAAGGCCGGCCGCTCGTACTCGGCCGTCTACACGTTCACGGACCCGGCCGGCGCCGCGCACACCAGCGTGGGCAAGCCCCTGCTCTTCAAAGGCATCGTGCATCAGGAGGATACGGGCCTGCACGTGACTCTCGACTCATCGGCCCTCTTCGGCGTCACCAAGACGGGCAGCGAGCTCGCCGTCCCCGCAGGCTCGGATCTTCTGCGCTCCGCGGCCGACCTCATCAAGCGGCGCTTCACGGGGATCCCCATCGCGGTGCGCGTCTTCGCCACCACCAAGGAGCTCGCCGACACCCAGGCCTCCGTGGTCCAGAACCGGCTCATCCAGGAGCTCAAGACCATGAGCAAGAACGTGGCTGTGGAGGGTGCCCGGGCCGCCTTCTCGGACCAAAGGGTGGAAATCGTCCTCCTAAATCGGTAGGATATCCCCCATATAGGGGGTATCTTACCATGGCAATCAACGTTGGCGTAAACGGCTTCGGCCGCATCGGACGGCTCGTGGTGCGGGCCGGGATCAAGAACCCGAACATCAATTTCGTCGCGGTCAACGACCTCACCGACGCCAAGACCTTGGCCCATCTGTTCAAGTACGACTCGACCTTCGGCATCTTCCCGGGCCAGGTCGAGGCCGTGGGCAACGACCTCAAGATCGACGGCAAGCTGGTCAAGGTGCTGGCCGAGAAGGACCCGGCCAAGCTGCCCTGGAAGGACCTCAAGGTCGACTACGTCATCGAGTCCACGGGCCGGTTCACCGAGGCCGAGAAGGCCAAGGCCCACATCGCGGCGGGCGCCAAGAAGGTGGTGATCTCGGCTCCGGCCAAGGGCGAGGACATCACCATCTGCATGGGCATCAACGAGGACCTCTACGACCCGGCCAAGCACGCCATCATCTCCAACGCCTCCTGCACCACCAACGGCCTGGCCCCGGTGGCCAAGACCCTCGACGAGGCCTTCGGCATCAAGGCCGGCATCATGACCACCATCCACGCCTACACCAACGACCAGCCGGTGCTGGACTTCCCGCACAAGGACCTGCGCCGGGCGCGCGCCGCGGCCCTGAGCATGATCCCCACCAAGACCGGGGCCGCCCAGGCCATCGGCCTGGTCTATCCCAAGCTCAAGGGCAAGTTCACGGGCTGCGCCATCCGCGTGCCCACCCCGGACGTGTCCCTCGTCGACTTGACCGTGCTGGTCGAGAAGGCCACCACCAAGGAAGAAGTCCACGCGGCCTTGAAGAAGGCCTCCGAGTCGCCGCGGCTCAAGGGCCTCATGGAGTTCAGCGAGGTCCCGCTGGTGTCCAGGGACTTCACCGGCAACCCGGCCAGCTCGATCGTGGACGCGGCGATGATCGATGTCATCGGCGGCAACCTGGTCAAGGTCTTCGCCTGGTACGACAACGAGTGGGGCTACTCCAACCGCGTCATCGACCTGGTGCTCTACATCGCCAAGAAGGTGGGAGTCGCCGCATGACCGCGGTCAACCCGACCCTCAAGCTCAAGCGCCTGCAGGACCTCGACGTCAAGGGCAAGCGGGTCCTGGCGCGCGTGGACTACAACGTGCCCATGAAGGACGGCAAGGTCACCGACGACACGCGCATCCGCGAGACGCTCAAGACGCTGGAGTACCTGCTGTCGCAGAACGCCAAGGTCGTGCTGATCGCGCATCTGGGGCGGCCCAAGGGCAAGCCCGAGCCCAAGTATTCCCTCAAGCCCGCGGCCGAGGCCCTGGCCAAGCTCATCAAGAAGCCGGTGGCGTTCGCCTCCGACTGCGTGGGGCCCGAGGCCGACAAGGTCGTGGCGGCCCTCAAGCCCGGAGAGGTGGCGCTGCTGGAGAACCTGCGCTTCCACGCCGAGGAGGAGAAGAACGACCCCGCCTTCGCGGCGGCCCTGGCCAAGCACGGCGACGTCTTCGTGCAGGACGCCTTCGGCGCCATCCACCGGGCCCACGCCTCGACCGCGGGAGTCTGCAAGCACCTGCCGGGCGGCATAGGCTTCCTGGTGCAGAAGGAGCTCGAGTTCCTGGATCGGGTCGTGAACAACCCCACGCGGCCCTTCCTGGCCATCATCGGCGGGGCCAAGGTCTCGGACAAGCTGGGAGTGCTGGACAAGCTGCTCGACAAGGTGGACGGCCTCTTGATCGGCGGCGGCATGGCCTACACCTTCATGGCGGGCCAGAACGTCTCCATCGGCAAGTCCCTGCTGGAGCCGGACCAGGTCGGCGAGGCGCAGAAGATCGTGCAGAAGGCTTATGCCAAGAAGATCAGCGTCCTTCTGCCGGCGGACCATCTGGTGGTCGCGCAGATCTCGCCCGACGCCAAGACCACGGTGACCCAGTCCATGGCCGTTCCCGCCGACATGATCGGCGTGGATATCGGCCCGCATACCGTCGAGCTATTCAGCGAGGAGATCAAGAAGGCCAAGACCATCTTCTGGAACGGGCCCATGGGCATCTTCGAGACCGACGCCTTCGCCCAGGGGACCATGGCGGTGGCCAAGGCGGTGGCGGCGGCCACCAAGAAGGGCGCCGTCTCCATCGTGGGCGGCGGCGACAGCCTGGCCGCCGTGGCCAAGGCTGGCCTCAAAGACCAGATCTCCCATTGCTCCACCGGCGGCGGAGCCAGCCTGGAGCTGTTGGAGGGCAAGGTCCTGCCCGGACTGGCCGCATTGGCCGGCTGATCGCCGTTATCTGAAATTCGGCGTTCCGTTGGGTGGCCATGCCGTTCTGCCGTTAATATTGCTATAATCTGGCCCTATGGTTTTCTACGGATTGCTGAAGTTCGTGCATATCGCCGCTTGCTTGCTCATGATCGTCGTGGTCCTCCTGCAGACCGGCCGCGGGGCGGGTCTGGCCGTCTTCGGCGGAGGGGGGGACTCTTTGATCAACACGCCCACCGGCTCGGATTTCATGAAGAAATTCACGGCGGTTCTGGCCGGGACCTTCGCTTTCACTTCGCTGTTCCTGACCTTGCTGTCGAGCCGCGCCGGGATGTCGAGCGTCACGAGCCGGGTCCATGCGGCCGCGCCGCCGCCTTTGGAGGCGCCGGCTCCTGCGAAGGCCAAATAACGATTCAGCGCGGGTGGCGGAACTGGCAGACGCGTACGTTTGAGGGGCGTATGGGGAAACCCGTGTGGGTTCAAGTCCCACCCCGCGCAATCTGAAAGAAGCCCCGGGCCGTGCGCCCGGGGCTTCCGCTTGGGGCCTGATGAACGAGACGAAGTTCCTCGCCGACAGCATGCTGGGCAAGCTCGCGCGCTGGCTGATCATGCTGGGCTACGACGCCGCTTACGGCGGCGCCGACGGGTGCCCTGACTCCGCGCTGCAGGAGCAGGCCAAGCGCGAGGGGCGCATCTTCCTGACCCGGGACACGCGCATCCCCCAGGTCGCGGGCCTGCGCATGATCGTGGTCCGTCCCACGCGGTTCGAGGACCAGCTGCGCTACGTCCTGTCGAGATTGGGCCTCAAGCCCGACCGCAAGCGGCTCTTCACGCGCTGCACCTATTGCAACCTGTCCCTCGACAGCGTGCCGCGCGAGGAGGCCCTGGCGCAGGTGCCGCCCCTGGTGCGCGAGCTGCAGACCGATTTCTGGCGCTGCGGGAAGTGCCGCCGCATGTACTGGGGCGGCACGCACACGGCGCGCGCCATCGAGAAGCTCGACCGCTGGGGGATATGAGGCGCCGGATCGAGTCCTGCGCCCGCCGAATTTGCTATCTTCTAGTCCTTAGGAGGATCACCATATGAAACTTCACCTCGTCGCCGTCCTGGCCTGCGCCTTCGTCCTGGGCGGCTGCGTCTCCGCATCCAAGCTCAAGGACCAGCAGTCCCAGACCGCGACCCAGCAGAAGCGCGCCGACTCTCTGCAGAAGGACCTGAGCGCCGCCAAGTCCGCGGCCGACGACGCGGCCAAGAAGGCCGCGGCTACCGAGACCGGCCTGCGCACCCAGGTGAAGGCCGACGCCGACCAGCTGGCCTCGCTCAACACCCAGATGGCTTCGGTCCAGCAATCCAACAAGGACCTCAAAGAGTCCCTCGACGCCAAGAAGGGCGAGCTGACCAAGAAGGTCTCCGATCTCATCAAGGAGAAGGACGCCCTCTCCCAGAAGCTGGCCTCCGCGACCAATGACGTGGCCGCGCGCGACCAGGAGCTGGCCCAGGCGCGCAATGAGAAGGCCGTCCTGGAGAAAGCCAAGGAGGATGAGCTGGCCAAGGTCAAGCAGAACTACGAGGACCTCACCGCCGGCCTCAAATCCGAGATCTCGGCCGGAGCCGTCACCATCACCCAGCTCCAGGGCAAGCTGACCGTCAACATGGTGGACCGCATCCTCTTCGACTCCGGTCAAGCCGAGGTCCGGTCCGACGGCAAGAAGGTCCTCCAGAAGGTGGGCAGCATCCTGGCCGGCGTCGCGGACAAGGACATCCGCATCGAAGGGCACACGGACAACAAGCCCATCGTGGGAGACCTCAAGAACACCTACGCCACCAACTGGGAGCTCTCCACCGCCCGCGCCACCGCGGTGCTGCGCTACTTGCAGGACACGGCCCAGGTCGACGGCAAGCACATGGTCGCCGCCGGCTACGGGGAGTTCCGCCCTGTCTCGCCCAACGACACGCCGGAGCACCGGGCCCTCAACCGCCGCATCGAGATCGTCCTCGTTCCCAGGGATTAGCAGCAGAGCCGTGCCCGCGCAATCCAGCCGGACGGGCCGCATCGCGTCCGGCTGGTCCCTTTTTTGGCGGCCCTGGCGACCGTCCTGGCGTTCCTGCCGGGGGCGAACTGGTAGAATAGGCCATGAGCGAGCGCCGCGCACGGTTGGGCACTTGGCTCCTAGGCCTGTTGGTCATCCTCTCAGCCCTGGCCGCCTTCCTGCCTGCCCTCGACAACGGCTTCGTCCGGTGGGACGATGACGTCTATCTCCTCGACAACCCCTGGTTCCGCGGCTTGGGCTGGGCGAACGTGCGGTGGATGTTGACGACGACGCGGGGAGCCTTGTGGCAGCCGTTGACGTGGCTGAGTTTCGCGTTCGACTATTCGGCGTGGGGTCTGGAGCCGTGCGGCTATCACCTGACCAACATCCTGCTTCACGCGGCGACGGCCGCGCTGTTCTACGCCGTCTGCCTGCATCTTTTCGAGGGCGTTCGGCCGCGTCGCGGATCCGGCGAGAACGCGTCGGCGGCGGCGCTCGCCGCCCTCTTCTTCGCCGTCCATCCTCTGCGCGTGGAGTCCGTGGCCTGGGCTACCGAGCGCAAGGACGTCCTCTCCGGGGTCTTTTGGATGGCGGCCCTTCTGGCTCATCTCAAAGCCGTCGCCGGCCCGACCAGCCGCCGCCTGGTCTGGCGGGCGGGGTCTCTGGCGGCGTTCGCGTTGTCTTTGACGGCGAAGGTATCCGGCATGGCTCTGCCTGCCGTCTTGCTGATCCTCGACGTCTATCCTCTGCGGCGGCTGCCGGCGGATCCCAGACGGTGGTCCGAGCGTCCGCAGCGCCGCGTCCTCGCATCCGTCGCGCCGTATTTCGGTCTCGCCGCGGCTGCCTTCCTGTGGACCTTCGCCGCGGCCGAGCTTTCCGGAAACCTCCATGGCTTTGATTCTCAGGGCGCGGCGTGGCGCGTTGGGCAGGCGTTCTACGGCCTGCTTTTCTATCCAGTAAAGACGCTCTGGCCTTCCGGGCTCTCCCCGTATTATCCGCCCCTGGAGTGGTTCAGACGCTGGTCGTGGCAGCTTTTCGCCTGCGGCGCCGCCGTGTCGGCCGCGCTGGCCGTGATCCTGAGGCTGAGCCGGAGCCGGCCGGCGATCGGCGCGGCGTTCGCCTGCTACGCCGTCATGATAGCGCCGATGGTCGGGCTCGTGCAGCACGGCTTGATCTTCCGCGCCTGCGACCGCTTTAGTTATCTGCCGTGCCTCGGCTTTGCGGCGTTGTTCGGCGGGGCGCTGGCGGGCGCGCGTCCCGCGGCCAGAGGCGCCGCGGCGGCGTGCCTGGCGGCGCTCGGCTTGGCGTCCTGGGGACAGTGCCGGGTCTGGCGGGATACCCTGACGCTCTGGTCGACGGCCGCTGGCCGGGCGCCGGGCGGCTTTGCGCTCAGCAACACGGGCGTGGCGCTCATCGCAGCGGGACGGTCCCCGGAGGGCGTCCCCCTGCTGGAGCGAGCCGTCGCGCAATATCCGAGGCTGGCTCTAGCCTACGACAATCTGGGCGTGGCGCTGCACCGGCTCGGCGAGAAGGGCCGCGCGCGTGCCCTTTGGAGACAGGGCCTGGCGGCCGAGGCGACCGCCGATCTCCATGCGCATTTGGGCGTCTCCCTGGCCGCGGGCCGGGACGACGAGTTGCCGGAAGGACTTGCCCATCTGCGGACCGCGGTGACCCTGATGCCGCAGCAGGCCGCGTGGAGAGTCGATCTGGCCGACGCGCTGGCGCGCGCGGGCCGTCTCGTCGAGGCCGAAGCCCAATATGGCGCCGCTCTCGCCTTGGACCCGCAGGCGGCGCGGGCGCAGAACAACTGGGGCCTGCTCCTGGCGCGCAAGGGGATCATGGGAGCGGCGGTCGTGCACTACCGCCTGGCGCTCCGATCTCCGGATGACCGCGCCGAGGCGAACTACAACTGGGGGAATGCGCTGCTGGCCGAGGGGGCAGCCGCCGAGGCCGAGCGTCATTACCGGGAGGCGCTCAGGACTGACCCCGGCCTCGCGCAAGCGCAGGTCAATCTCGGGAACATCCTTGTCCGCCGCGGCCGTTTGACGGAAGCCGTGACGCGCTATCGGCTGGCGCTCCAGAGCGCCCCCCGCCTTCCCGAGGCGAGGGCCAATCTCGCCGCCGTCCAGCGGGCGCTCGGCCGCTAGCGCGGCGCGGTGAACGAGCCGCTGGCTGTGACGGTCGCGCTGAGCGTGTTCTGGGCCGAGAACGTCAGGTTGGTCGCGGCGTTCTTGGCGGCGACGCCGCCGGCGTTCTGCAGGCTGATCGCCGAGCCGTCGAAGCCGCTGCCGGAGTAGGAGCCGATGGTGCTCGTGATGCTGCCGAGGCCCATTTGGTTGGTGTTCGGCGACGGCGAGTTCTTGAGAACCAGCGAGGCGCCTCCGGCGAGCGCGGCGAAGGGGATCTGGCTGATCGTCTGCTGCACGGTGTCGCCGTTGAGGCTGTCATTGACGCCGTGGATATGGATGAACGACTGGTTGCTGCTGCTGATGGGGTTGAAGAGGCCGGTGCCGCCGACCGTGCGGTTGCTGAAGTCGATCTGCAGCTGAAGGCTGGCCTCGGGGGCGGCGCTCACACAGCCCGTGCACGTGATCGGGCCGGCCTCGCCCGAGAAGTAATAGGCTTGGCCCGGGCTGATCGACCGGACCTGGTCCCAGGTCGACAGGCCGTCCGCGATGCCGCTGGCGGCCGCCGTCTGGGATGCCAGCGTCTGATTCTGATTCTGTCCGCCGGTGAAGTCGCCCACGGCCCCGGCGGTCCCGGCATTTCCGCTGCCCGCGGCCGTGTCCTGGCCCGCGGCCTGGCTCCCCGACGCCCCCGTGCCTCCAGAGCTCTGCCCCTGCTGAGGGGCCTCGCCCAAGGCTCCCAGGATCTGCTGGGCCTGTCCGCTCATGTCCGTCACCGAGGCCGGGGGCAGGCCCGGCAGGACCGTGGTGCCGAAGCCCGGCTGGGTGATGACGACGTCTCCGCCCGCGTTGCCCACGGCCACGCTGCCCGGGTTCTCGTTGGCGTTGTTCTGCGCCCCGGGTCCGAAGAGAATGACGGTCGAGCCGTCCGGCGAGGCCTGCCCGCCCGCGATGGTGCCCCGGATGCCGATGGTCCCCACCGGGAGGGTGACCTTCATGCTCGCCGGGTCCTTGCGCGCCACCTTGCCCGTGACGAAGCGGAACACGCCTTTGGTCACCCGCGCCGTGACCTTGCCCGAGCTGGTGGCCGGGTCGTAGACGAACTCGTCGAGGACCATGTCGCTGTTGGGGCCGATCGTGAAGACCGTCTCGTCGAGCAGCAGCACCTGCAGGCGGCCCGCCGCGTCGGTGGTGACGTGGTCGTTGAGGAAGACCGGCTTGCCGCTGGAGAGCACCCGGCCCACGGCCGCGCCGGGCGCCTGGGCCATGACCGCGCCCTTGACGGCCGCGGCCGCGCCGATGCGCGTGAGCCCCGCGGCCGGGACCTGGGCCGAAGCGGCGGTGACGACGCAGAGCAGGAAGGAGAGAAGCATCATAGGCCGACCTCCCATCTATAGGTGATCATGGCGGCGAGCTTGTTGTTGGTGTAGGCGTAGTTCTCGACGGTGGACAGGGCGTGGTAGTACTCGTAGGTCAAGGTGCAGAGCAGGTCCTTGAGCTTGGGGTGGAGCAGGCTCAGGGGCGCGCCCAAGGTCCCGTTGGCGCGCATGGTCGTATCCTTGCGGTAGCCGCCTCCGATGGCGGGATCGGGGGCTTTGTATTGGTCGTAGTTGACGTTGAAGGCGGAGAGCAGGAAGGCGCCGCGGCCCAGCAGCCAGGCATGGTTGACGCCCGCGGTCAGGCGGTCGTAGCCCCAGTACTTCTGCGCCGCGTTCTTGAAGCCGTAGCCGATGACGGTCCCGAACTTCATGGACGGGCCCAGGAGGTGTTCGCTGCCGGCGGTGAAGTCCGTCTGCACGCCGGTGCGCTCCGCCGCGGAGGCCACCTGAGGGGTGGCCACGAAGTCCTGGTACACGTCGCGCGCGGTCAGGAAGAGGTTGGTCGCCGAGTTGAACCGGTAGTCGAGCCGCAGGTCACCGCCGCGGTCGCGGAGGAATGTCCTCTGCGCCAGTTGGACGTGATCGAAGAGGAGGGTCGGCGTGAGCTTGACCCGGTTGACCCGGTAGACGGTCCCGCCCTGCACGGAGTAGGCCTTGAGGTTGAGGGTCTTGGCGAGGGTCTGCTCGGCCTGATAATAGGTGAAGCCGCCGAAGACCTCGGGCACGGACTGGAAGGGCAGGTCGCGCTTGACGCCGACGTTGCCCATGAGGATGAGACTGGTGTCGTCGCGCCGCGCAGAGGGGGTGATGTCGTTGCCGCCGAAGAGAGCCCGGTTCGGCGCCGCGTTGCGGTTGGTGTCGTACTCGAAGCCCGCGCCCAGCAGTGCGCTGAGGTGGGTCTTCTTCTCGCGCTTGGCCACGGCCGCGGCGTATTTGTCCGCCTCTTCGCGCAGGGGCGGGGGCAAAGACAGCTTCTGCAGGGCGTCGAGCTCGCGCTTGGCTTCCACGACGTTGTCCAGGCGGTAGAGCACGATGGCGTAGAAGAGCCGGACCTCGGTCTGGGAGGGGTCCACCAGCAGGATGCGCTCCAAGGTGGCGGCCGCGCCCTTCACGTCGCCCCGGCGCACCTGGGCGCGGGCGTAGCGGTAGTTGAGCGCCACGTTGTCCGGGTCCGCCAGGACCTGTTCGTAGGTGACGTCCTCGCCCGGAGCGGCGCGCTTGGCCGCCTCCTCCGCGAGGCGTTCGGCGCGCTGCTGCTGCGTCTCCTCGCGGGCCGGCTTCTGGACGTCCTTGTAGATGTCCTGCGCGGAAAGCCCGGCGGGGACGAGGATGAGAGCTGCCCAAAGCAAGGTTTGGCGGATCATAGTGACGATATATTCGCAAAGATTCTATCTTTAGTCAATGATGCCGACCGGCTCCGGTAATCCAACCTCCCCCATGTTGAAAACCACTCCAAAATTGGGGAGAATGGCTCATGGCCCTAGGACCGGGAAGAGCCCAAGTCGAGGGCGCGGTGCAATGGTACCGGACGCGCCGCCGGGTCATTCAGGGCTGGGCCCAATTCTTTGTGCCTGCCGCGCTATTGCTCGGCCTGCTTTTTGTCCGGGTCTCCGGCTTGAGCTGGGTCGCGCTGGCCCAACTGCGGACCTTCGATGGATTCCAGAAGCTCAAGCCCAGGGCCTATGAGGAAGTCCCGGTCCGCGTCATAGACATCGACGACGAGAGCCTCAAGCGCCTCGGGCAATGGCCCTGGCCCCGGACTTTGGTGGCTCGGCTGGTCCGGCGTTTGGACGGATTGGGCGCCGCTGTCATCGCCTTCGACGCCGTCTTCTCGGAGCCGGACCGGACGTCTCCCGCCCGGGTCATAGACCTCTGGCCCCGCACTGCCGAGACCGACGCCCTGCGCCGCCGCGTGCTCCAGCTTCCGGACCATGACCGGGTCCTGGCCCAGGCTATCTCCAAAGCCAACGTGGTGACGGGGTTCTCCTTGATCCCCGCGGCCAACGGTGTCCTGCCGGCGGTCAAAGCGAGTTTTTCCGTCGCCGGGGAGGGGGTCTTGTCCTACTTGGCCGACTTCTCCGGGGCGGTGGCCAACCTGCCGGAGCTCGAAGCTGCCGCCGCCGGCAACGGCGGCTTCACTTATGTGCCGGACGCCGATGAGGTCATCCGCCGGGTCTCGCTGCTCCTGCGCAAAGGCGGGACGCTCCTCCCGTCTTTGGACGCGGAAGTCCTGCGTGTGGCCCAGGGCGAAAGGAACATCAAGATCAAATGCACCGACGCCAGCGGTCAGGCCGGGGCTGGCGCGCGCGCGGGCATCGCTCTCATCAAGATCGGGAAATATGTGCTGCCGACCGACGCCAACGGCCAGTTCTGGGTCTATTACACCGGGCCGGCGCCGCAGCGCACCATCCCGGCCTGGAAGGTCTTTGAGAAAGGCTTCCCGGGCAGCCAGGTCGAAGGCGGCCTCCTCTACGTAGGCACGAGCGCGGCCGGCTTGAAGGACCTGCGGCCCACGCCGTTGGTCCCGACCATGCCCGGCGTCGAGATCCACGCCAACCTCATGGAGCAGGTCCTGCTCGGAAAGTACCTCCAGCGGCCGCAATGGGCGGACCGCACGGAAGTCCTTTACATGCTGGTCCTGGGGGCGCTGCTCCTCCTGCTCCTGCCCCGTCTGGGCGCGTTCTGGTGCGCCTTGGTGGGCGCGGCGGGCGTCGCCGGCGCCATAGCCTTCTCCTGGCGCATGTTCTCGGCGCAGGGCTTGCTCATCGACCCGGTCTTCCCCTGCCTGACCATACTCGTGGTCTACATGTCCTCCTCGCTGATCAGCTATCTCAAGAGCGAGACCGAGCGCCGGCAGGTGCGCAACGCCTTCTCGCGCTACATGCACCCCAAGCTGGTCGAGGAGCTGGCCAAGCATCCGGAGAAGCTGCGCCTGGGCGGCGAGACGCGGGACATGACCGTGCTCTTCTGCGACATCCGGGGCTTCACCACCATCTCCGAGCAGTTCGACGCCCAGGGCCTCACCCAGATGATCAACAAGTTCCTCACGCCCATGACCGGGATCATCATGGACCGGCTGGGCTACATCGACAAGTACATCGGCGACTGCATCATGGCCTTCTGGAACGCGCCCTTAGACGACCCGGAGCACGCGCGCAACGCCTGCCGCTCGGCCTTGGCCATGCACCGGCGGCTGGCGGAGCTCGAAGAGGTCTGGAAGGCGGAAGCCGAGAGCGCCGGCCGCAAGTTCGTGCCGATCCACATCGGGGTGGGCCTCAACACCGGCCCCTGCTGCGTGGGCAACATGGGCTCGGACCAGCGCTTCAACTACTCGGTGCTGGGAGACGACGTCAACCTCGCCTCCCGGCTGGAGGGACAGTCCAAGCCCTACGGGGTCAGCACGGTCATCGGGCCCCGGACGCGGGAGCTGGCCCCGGAGTTCGCGGCGTTGGAGCTCGACCTCCTCCGGGTCAAAGGCAAGACCAAACCGGTGCGCATATTCACCTTGCTGGGCGACGCGGCGAAAGCCCAGGAGCCGGACTTCCAGCGGCATGCGCAGGCGCATGACCGGATGCTCGCCGCTTACCGCGGCCAGAGATGGGACGAGGCCTTGGCCTTGCTGGCCGATTGCCGGCAGGCCGGACTGCCGCTGGAAAAACTCCACGATCTCTATGAGGGGCGCATCTTGGCTTTCCAACTCCACCCGCCGGCCGCGAATTGGGACGGGACCTTCACCGCGACGAGCAAATGACGAGGAGGCTCGATGGATAAGAATCTCAAGGCAGGCAACCTCAAGATCCTGGCCAACGCGGCCGCGGCCCTCAGGAAGAACGGCTTCGAGGCGGCGGTGTTCGCCGACGGCCCTGCTGCGGCCGCGCACGTCCTCAAGCTGATCGGCTCCGGCAAGATCGTGGGAGTGGGCGGCACCATGACCTTCGAGGAGCTCGGGCTCGAGGAGCTGCTGGTCGCGGCGAACAACGAGATCGTCACCCACCAGCCCGGCATGGGGGCGGAGGAGCGCCGGGGCGTCTTCCGCCAGGCCCAGGCCGCAGACTTCTACATCGCCTCGCCCCAGGCCGTGACCCGGGACGGGCAGATGATCTTCGTAGACGGGTTCGGCAACCGCGTCTCCGCCGTGGCCTACGGCCCGGGACGGGTCATCCTGCTGGCCGGGCGCAACAAGCTCGTGCGCGACACCGACGAGGGGCTCTGGCGGATGAGGAACATCGCGGCCTTGGCCAACAACATCAGGCTTGAGAAGAAGAACCCTTGCGTGAAAGCCGGGCACTGCGTGGACTGCGCGAGCCCGGAGCGCATCTGCAACGTGGTGACCATGCTTTGGAAGAGGCCGCGGGGCACGCAGTACAGCGTGGTCCTGGTCGATGAGGAACTGGGCTATTGACCGGACCTGCGTTATGGACTAGAATATACCGTCGACGGGCCTATAGCTCAACTGGGAGAGCGCTTGCATGGCATAGGCCTCCCGCCTTCTTGACGGGACTTGCCGCTGATTGCCCTCCGACGAGAAACCCGCCTTCCACCGTCCCGTGACCTTGCCGCAAGTTGCCTTTTCTTGATTGGTTTGGTCCCGATTTGGGCCCAACAAGTCATCGATTTGTCCGTGTGGTTATCCCTCTTGGTTTGTGTTGATCGCGTGTTCGGCCTCGCGCAAAGTGTCGATTACTTCCTCGAAGCGTGGCGGAGGCGACAGAAACATGGGCTCCATCGCCGCATAATCGCGGCGCAGGACCGCCAGGCGCGTGTCGGGAGCGATGAGCCGCAATTTGCCTGGAACGGCGGTCTCGTAGTGCGCCCAGCTTGATCCAAAGAACTTGCTCTTGTGAGCGCGCACCCTTTCCAGCAAATCCAGACGGCTTGCCATCGCTCGTCTGCCGGGGTGCTGCCACAGGGCCGCGAAGTCGGAATAGTGCCGCGCGGAGCGGTCGCGGATCGGCTGCGCGGCCGGCCGATGATACTCGGCATGCAGGATGGTGGCCTTCTCCCAAAACGTGCGCTCAATCTCCAGCGCGACTACCTCGGCACGCAAATCGGCGAAACCTTCTTGGCTGAGTTCCGCTATGAGCGGTTTGATCAAATGTGTGCCTGTTGGCCGCTGGTCCGTAAGCGACCCGAACTCAATCTTCACGACGGGGGGGATGTAAGAGCCAGGCGGGACTGCCTGTGGGTAGGGGAACACAATCACAGGAGAATGGCTCACGGTGTCGAGTTCGAAATTCAACCAGCGGCCTCCCCCAGGGTGCGGCCCCAGCAACGAGCTCACGACTGTCTCTAATTCCGGCAGGAAACGGCTGGTCACCGCTTTTGCGCAGTCGGATCCAAGTCGTTTCGCGCGTTTCTGGCGTTGTGCGGTGGATGGCGCATCATCGAGGTCGGATTCTTCCCAGCCCAGCGATGTCGGACTGAGGCCGAGATCAATGTCCTCGGAGAAGCGGTTGATGGCGCCAAAAACCTTGGAAAGCGATGTGCCTCCTTTGAAGACGCAATCCGCGCCAAGTCGCGGCGTCGTAAAAATCCTTCCGAGCAACCAACAGACCCAGAAGTCCTTTTCCACGATAAAAGTGGGCACGCCCTTGCGGTCCGAGTAGGTCCGCCAGTACAATGCCCGCTCTTCGGCAGGCAGCCGAGCCAGCGATTTCATTAAACCTCATCCTCGTCGGCGATGGAGCGGAAATACGGGTGCATCCAGGCCGGCGCAAGCAGGATATCCTCAATCAACCGGCGGCGGTCCTTTTGGGAGAGCAATTTGCGTAGGTGAGCCACCCTCTCCGAAGAAATATTGGCCTTGCCGATGAAGCGCAGCCCTGCGATCACGAGGCCGGTCATCCGTCCCGCAGCAGCCATCATACGTGGCGAAGCCCGGCGCAATTCGATGATCTGCCGTCCAAAGCGGACTTTGCGTGGCTTGCCATCGGTCAGGAATACTACACGCATGGGGACCTGTTCGGATAGTCGGAGCAGATTGGCCGCGTAGCCGCCGAACGGTTGCAGCCGTACGCGGTCACGCTTGACCAAGGCCGCAGCAACGGCCTCTACGGAAGGCACTATTTCGCCTAATATCGGATGCCGTCGGGGCTGATGATAAAGTCCGCGAGCCAACCGCCGCAGGGCGCCCTCATTCACCAACCTGGAAAGCGCCTGATCCACGGCCGTGCGCGTATCGAGATCGAGAAACTGGCCCGCATAAAACACGGTATCAGAGGGAGCCTTCCGCACGCGTTGTTGAATCCGCTTTGCTGTGCTGTTGTCTGATTTTGGTCTAGCCATTATGTCAGATAATATAGCCTCTTTTTCTGACATAATCAATAGGCTATTACTGCTTATGCGACCGCTGCCGCGGAACTTTCTGGAGGCTCATTCGTAAGTAAGGGTAGAGGGACAATTGGATGGTCGACCCGGCACGCAGTTGACGAGGAGGTCCACCGGCCTGAGCACTTGCATGCCTGCTGGCGCGGATGTCGAGGGTGATCGAGCGGGTGTCTCTCGTCGAGACAGTTTTCGAAAGGCATGGTCCCAAAATGGTCCCACGGCAGTTCCGGACCTTGACCGCAGACGATTTTTGTTTTAAAATATAAGTACTTTGGGCCTATAGCTCAGCTGGGAGAGCGCTTGCATGGCATGCAAGAGGTCGTCGGTTCGAGCCCGACTAGGTCCACCAGTTTCTAAGACGAGGAACGACGCCGCCGGCTCCTGACAGAGGGGCTGGCGGTTTCGCTTTTGGGGGGAGAATCGGGGGAGGGGGACTCTCCAGAAGCCGCTTTCCGGTAGTCCACCCGCGAAATCTCCGCGACCGGGACGCGGCGCACCAGGTGGCTGTAGACCTTCTTGAGCGTGCGCTCGCTGGTTCCCGTGATGTCGCTTAGGTCCGCGATGTCACCGCCCTGCTGCAGGAACGTGGTGGCGAAGGTGTGCTTCATGTCGTGGGGCCGAAAGCGGGGGATGCCCAGCCTGGTCAGTATCTTGCGCAGCTCCGTGGAGACCCCGTTGCGGGTCCAACCCGCGAAGATCCGGCCGCTCTCCGGAGCGCGCGCAAAGAGGGGCCAGACCGCTGGGTGGATGGGCGCGTAGAGCACGGTGTCCTTGAGCGCGGCGTCCCGGTTGATGCCCAGCCGTCGGGGCTGGACCAGGCTCAGGTACTTGGTCTTGCGCTCCACCATACGGCCGTCCAGGGCGCAGACGGCGCCGCTGCGCAGGCCCTGGTGGCGCGCTACATCCAGGACGTCCCAGAGGCTGTAGCCCTTGCGGACGACGGCCTGGGCCCAAGGGCGGATCTTCTCGAACTCGTCCAGGTGGACCAGGCGCCCTTTGGAATCGGAGACGGGTATCTGGACCTCATCGAAGGGGTCGGTCCTGATCCACTTGTAGACCTCGCGCGCCCGGTTGACCGCGGCCCGGATGGCGAACATGTACATGCCCCGGCTGGTGTCGGAGAGGGGCTTCTTCTCTTTGGCAGCCCTCCGGTCCTTGCCTTCCTGACGCTGCATCTTACCCTCGAAGTCGCGCATGGATTCAGGCGTCAGGCTGTCCAGAAGGGCGTCCTCCCCGAAGTGCTTCTTCAGCCGGCGCAGGGCGTAGCGGTCCAGATCCCGGCTGCTCGCCTTCTTGTCCGGCCGCGGTTCCGTCAGGTAGCGGTCGCAGAGGTCTCCCACCGTGTGGCGTCCCTTGGGCAGTACGGCATCGAGCTTGCCGGCCCAGAGCTCCGTGCGGATCCTGGAGCACTCCTTGACCGCCAGCTCCTTCTTGGGGATGCCGGACTCCAGGTCCGGGAGGCGCCGGCCATTGATCTCGGCGCGGATGCGCCACGTCACCTGGCCGTTCTTGGCCACGTGCTTCTCCGGCCAGACTGAGGGGTGGACGCTGCGCGCCATCAGGGACCCGGGTCTTCTGGGCGGTGCTGGCGGCGTTTGTAAGGGTGGGGGGGTCTCTGGGGCGGGGGCACGTAGGGTATCATCTTCGGCATCTGCTTCCGGAGCCACTCCATGGTGATGCGGTGCTGCTCTCGCTCCGCCTTCGTTGTCTTCCAGCGGCCACCGCGGCGCCGGACATTGGCCTCGGCATCGTCGCACATATTGACGGTGCGGTCTAAGAACAAATCACCTTCCCGCTGGTGGAGCAGGGTGCCAAACTCATCCCTGTCGAACTCCTTATTGTCCAGGAAGATGCGGACTCCGCGCCAGCAACAGACCGATTGCCAAGTATCCCTGATGTCGGCTGGGAGGGTGAGAGTCAGCACGTGCGTTTCAGGATTCTTTCCGCGTGCGGGACGGACCTTGTAGCTCGGGTGGCCCTTGACCTCATCGACGAAACGGGCCCAGTGGCACGAGCGCGACTTGGCGATCTCAAAACGGACGCGGAGGACTCTCAAGGGGGACTCGTCGATATCCAGATGGTCCATGGCCCGATGGCATTGACTTCTAAAAAATATTCTCCACCCTCATGCAGGGCTAGGCCTCCAGGAGCATGGCCGCTTTGATCGGCAATTATTTTGATTTGCTGGTCATCTCTAGATTTTAAAGCAATTTGGAAAGAGTGGCCTTTTGTAGGAGCCCATCGAACCCACCAGTCGGGGGGGACAGCGAAAGGTTTCGTGGTCGTCATCCCATCTCCGCGAATGGTCTTTGAGAAAATGACGGGAAGCACAGTGTCCGTGCTTGGTGCCCTTTTTTTCATCGGTTTGCTGCGAGACGGGATCGGCGTCTCCGGGACTGGGTTCGTGATCGTCGGGGCCACAATCGGGGACGTGCTCTCGGCATAGTTATGGGCGAGGACCCAGAGCACTGCTCCGCCTAGAATTGTACCTAGCATGATAAGAATTGGAAGAACGATAAACATTCCGCATCCGAGCTTGACGCCGTCCCAGACACTGCTATGCGCTCTAACCTCTTTATCGTCTGGATTCACTTGTCTTCGACTATTGCTCGTGGGTGATGTCCTCCCACAGGCGGTTTAACAGGGCGCGATTCTCCTGGGTGTCCGGGTCGGATGATTTTTTTTTCTTCTTCCCGCCAAAGGCCGCGCGCAATCATGGCCTCTCTAATCAAGAGGCTGCATTCCGTTGCTACGCTATGGAGATTTTCTGCTCCGTAATTTTTGACAGCAGCGTGGAGTGGTTCCGGCAACTCGATGGTGAATCGTTTCCGTTTCTCGTCGGAAGATGGACGTCTATATCTCTTCAAAATATTCCTCTTGACTTGTGAACCATAGCGGTGTATAATGAACCATAGTCATGCAATGCCCCGCCAAGAGGACCGATGAGCCAATCGACTGATGATGATCTCATTCACGATTCCGGCTCGCTGACAGCAGGCGACGTAGTTCCTACCTGTGGTCTCTTGGCGGGGACCTGTCAGCGAGCCCACTTTTTTACCACTTCCAGACCCGCCGCGCAATCCCCCGGCCGCTATAAAGGATGCCCTCCATGTCCAACGTCCGCAAGCCCGAAGGTTTTTGTGGGGAGACCATGAAGAGTGACCTCTACCTACTCCTAGGGATAAAGCTCCGTCTCTTCCGACGGGCGCTAAAAATCACCCAGGCGGCCATGGCCCGAAGGTTCGGGCTTGACCTGGATGCCTACAAACACATCGAGGAAGCCAAGCACGCTCCGGACAGCGAGAAGACTCTAATCCTGGAGAACGGTGGATTCCACTCCACGCCATACGACGCCAGGACTTGGGTCACGCGAGAGGTTGTTGACCTGATCCTTGGGCCGCACCCAGAGGCGGCATGAAGATATCCTCCAAGGCGGCGCGCCTGCAGCTGGGCCTCAAGCCCTGCCAGTTCTGGAAGGTGATAGAGCTCTACAAAGTTCCGCGCTGCTACGCCGGCCCGCGCTGCTACACCTTCGAGAAGAGCGTCATCGACGCCTTGGAGCAGCACATCACCATCCGGTCGGCGTCCGAGATCCGGCAGCTGGCGGACGGCCGGCGTCGGCTCCCGTGGTCGGCAGAGCAGGGCGCTTCTTCTTTTTTGCCGAGCACATTAAGGAAAGGTGGCGCTGAGACGGCGGGAATGGGGAGGGGAACTGCATGAAGACCAAGGAGAAGAAAAAGACGTGCTGCAACTGCGGAGGAGTCGGCGCGGTCACCGTTCTAGTGCTCTGCCCGGAGTGCAAGGGGCCGGCGGACCTGGCTATGCACGACGCGCGCAAGGACCTGCTGGCGGCATGCAAGATGGCGGAAGTAGACCTGACGGAACGCGGTGGGAAGTACGCAGGCAAAGGTGGAGTTCTGGATACCCTCCGCTCTGCCATCGCTAAGGCAGGGGGCGCGTCATGAGCAGAAACTGCGTCTGCCAATACAACCTGGCCGGAGACTTCGACCCGGCGCGCCGCTGCCTGCGGGGCACGGTCAACGGCGCCCTCTTCTGCGCCGCGCACTACATCGGCGGTGTGCACCAGGAGGCACTGGCTGAGGCTGACGCCCGGCGGCGCGCGCGCTGGCCCTTCTGGCCCCAGGACGACGTGCCCGCCGCATCGGTCCCGGTCCCGCTCGTCAAGCCCGCGCTGACCATCGAGGACGCGGTCCTCTCGGAGGTTTTGGTATGACCTCAATCCACCAGGACGACCCGCACAGGACATCCGTGGATCTCCCATCGAAGGTCCTGGACGAGACGGAGCACGTCCGGCTAGTCTACGACGGCAAGGACCACCGCGGCGTGGACAGGGCTACCGGGGCCAGTTGGCGGCTGCGCGCCTGCGACTGCCCGAAGGAGGCCCAGCCGTGATTACTCCTCGCGTCTGGAACCCCCACCGCGACAACCCGTCCGAGTACTTCGCCTGGCTGACCGCGCAGGAGCACGCCGAGGTAGAGCGCCAGACCTGGCGCCGCAATCAGGAGGGCTCAGATGTTCGCCATTGCCTACCCTGACGGAACCCCAGTCTGCAGCCGAACGGTCTACATGACCGAGCGCGCGGCCGAGGTCTCCGCAGCGCGCATGTTCAGCGACCCGCTGCGCGCGGCACCGGCGCTGCCGCACATCCCGGGCCGGACCTGGCGCGAGGTCGGGTACCGGGTTGTCCCGGTGGTCGGGATCCAGGACCAGGAAACGCGAACCGAGCGCCGGGGCCACGCCTGCCCCGGCGCGGAGCGGTTCGGAGGGGCCCTCTGCCACACACCCGAGCGTCCGCTGGGCCGGCCGGTCTACGGGTCAGACAGGTGGGGGATGATATGACCCCGGCAGAGATCCGCGACCAGGCCGCCCTCCTGGAGGCCGAGTACGGCCCCGACCTGGAGCCGCGCGCGGCGGCGGCGGCGCTGAACTGCGACATCATCCTGCCGTTCTTCCTCGCGGCCTGCGCGCTCGGCCTGGGCATGGCGCTGTCTGATTTCTTCATGCGGTGGCTGGAGGGAGTGCTGCGATGAAACGAAACGCCGGAGTGTGGGGAATGCGGGGGCCTCAGAACAAGCTGCACTTTTACCCCGGAAGCGGGAATAAGGCAATTTGCGGAACGAGCTCCGAATCCTTTCTATACTCGGAGACGGAGCGCCCTGACCCGAAGAATTGCTGCGGGCGCTGCCTGCGGTCGCATAGAGGCACGATATGATTTCGGCGCCGGGCCGCACAAATCCCGAATGCAGCGGGAACTCCAGGCCCGGCGCCTCCTTTGGGCCGTCATCGCTCTTGGCGAGTGACGGCCAGAATATGCCGCGCGAGTCGTCCGGCTGCAATGGCCTGGCAGCTAATCATGGGATACATGGCCCCACAAGGCAAATAAACCACCGGCCCATGCGCGCGGCCATTCTCGCCGACAGGGACCAGCGCCCTGCCGGCACCATCCAGGAGCGGTCCGAAGGGCGTGGAGGGGGATTGATCTCCCTGCTCATTCACCCCCTGCCGGGGCAGTCCACGTGCACCCCGGCCCGCTTCATCACCATATAGGAGGTATCAATGCCCGCAGAAATCGTCGGACAGGAGTTGATGGTCATCAAGGACACGGGGGTCAACGACCGGGGCAACCGGACGAAGATCCGCGTCGTGCGCTGGATCGTGGACGACGAGCCGAAGAGCATCGTGCTCGAAAAGCGCAACTTCTTCATGTACGAGGAGGAGGGCGTGGAGCCGGTGGAGCGGATGGGAAAGTGCGAGGGGTTCAGGCTCAACGACCTCAAAGCCATCTACCCCAAGCTCAAGGAAATCTCCGAGATCATGAAGAACCCGCCGGCGCACAAGAGCGCCAACGAGGACATCCCGGATACCGTCGAGGAGTGCCCCTTCTAGGGGATCCCGGCGGGGGCGACCCCGCCGGCAGCTTTCAGGTGCAGCCATAGCCGTCGAAGCAAAAGGAGGAGGAACGCATGGAGCAGCAACCGCAGGAACGAGAAGCAGAGCTCGTCGATTCGAGCCACGCCCTGGCCATCGAGATCTCCGGGCAGAGGCAGATGGCGATCGCGCAGCCGCGCAACCCGAAGGCCGTATTCGAATCGGCCATCACGGAGCTCGAGATGGACCCGGAGTTCGCGGAGGACGCCTACTACGAGATCCCGGTCAACAGCAGGGACGACGACGAGGGGGGGGACAGCAAGCCGAAGTTCATTACCGGCCTGAGCGTCGTCTCCAGCCGATCCATCCAGCGCCTCTGGGGGAACTGCGCCTCAGCATCGAGAATCGTGGGGGAGACGGACAGCGCTGTGGAGGTCGAGGGAGTGTTCGCCGACTTCGAGACGAACACCTTCTTCCGCAGCACGGTGCGCGTCCCGAAGACCTACATCCCGCGCAAGTCGAAGATCCCGGTACCGCTCCGAGTCGACGCGCTCAACAAGGCCATCCAGGCCGGCTGCGCGAAGGCGGAGCGCAACTCCGCCCTCAAGGGCATCCCCGAGTGGTTCAAGACCCGCTACTACCGGCGCGCTCGGCAGCTGGCGGCCGCTGGAGCTCCCGCGGGCGGTGCGACCGCCGCGGCGGGGACCAAGCCCGAGAAGACGGTGGCCGAGCGCCTGCAGGCGGTATGCAAGGCCTTCGCCGGCTTCGGCATCACCGAGGACCGCGTCCAGGCTTACGTGAAGTCGAAGTTCGACGCCGCGGTGAAGCCCGAGGAAGTCCTGGCCACGATGCGCGGGATCTACAACGCGATCCGGGACAAGCAGGTCCAAGGCGAGGAGGTCTTCGCGGCGCCGGCGTCCAAGCCAAGCGGGCAAGGCGGCGCGGTCAAGCTCGAGGACGTGATGGGAGCGGAGCAGGCGTCGGCCGCGGGGAGCGAGTTCTAATATGGAGACCACGACCCCCGCAGCAACCGTCAAGAAGCCCCACATCAGCGCCACGCAGGTGGACATGTTCACCAAGTGCGGCGAGCAGTACCGGCGGCGTTACATCGAGAAGGACGTCATCCCGCCGGGAGTGGCCCTGATCCGCGGCAAGGCCATCCACAGCGGAGCGGAGTACGACTTCCGGCAAAAGATGGAGACCCTCAAGGACCTGCCCCGGCAGGAGATCGTGGACCGCGCGGCCGCGGAGTTCAACGCGCAGGTCAAGGCCGACGGCATCTACCTGTGCGAGGAGGACGCAGCGCGGGGCAAGGACATCATTCTGGGCGAGGGACTCGACGAGGTGGTCAGGCTCGCCGGTCTCCTCGCTGACGAGGTCCTGCCGGTCTACCAGCCCATCGCGGTCGAGGAACGGCAACTCATCGAACTCCCCAGCTCGCCCAGGGACATCCTGGGCATCTTGGACGTCGTCGCCTGGCAGATCAACCAGCCCAAGGAGAGGTTCGGCCTGGTCGACTACAAGTCGGGCAAGTCCAAACCCCAGTCCCACTGGGACGCCGCCACCGGCCTGACGATCTACGCCCTGACCTTTCGGGCCAAGTACCGCCAGCCTCCGGCGTTCATCAACGTCGAGCAGCTCGTCACTAACAAAACCCCGAAGCGGGTGCTGGTGACCACGACCAGGGACAAGGCCGACTTCGTCCCCTGCATCAGCCGGATGAACGCCGTGCTCGCCGGCATCGAGAAGCAGGTCTTCGTGCCGGCCATGCCGGGAGCCTGGTGGTGCTCGCCGAAGTGGTGCGGGTACTGGACTTCATGCAGTTTCGTTAACAGCGAAAGGAAGGCCGCGGCCGCCGCGGCGGGAGAGTAACCCCATGGGAGACAAGCCCCTCAAGATCATCGCCCTGCAGGCCGAGAACATCAAGAAGCTCGTGGCCGTGGAGATCCGACCGGACGGCAACCTGGTCCAGATCACCGGCAAGAACGGAAACGGCAAGACGTCCGTGCTCGACTCCATCTGGTGGTGCCTGGCCGGCAAAGACGTCATCCAGGGCAAGCCCATCCGCGAGGGCCAGTCCGAGGCCCGCATCCGGCTGGACCTGCAGGAGATCGTGGTGACGCGGACCTTCAAGAAGGACAAGGCCGGCGACGTCACCACGTCCATCAAGGTGGAGAGCGCCGACGGCTCGCGCTTCCCCAGCCCGCAGACCATGCTGGACCAACTGCTCGGCCAGCTGACCTTCGACCCCCTGGCGTTCTCAAGGATGGACCCGAAGGGCCAGTACGACACGCTCAAGCGCCTCGTCCCGGGCGTGGACTTCGACAAACTGGCCGACGAAAGCCAGGCCGACTACGAGAGGCGCACCGAGGTCAACCGGAAGGCGAAGGACGCCCGGGCCGCAGCCGCGCTCATCGACGTGCTGCCCCAGGGCCCTACGCGGCCGGTCAACGACACGGAGCTCATCGAGCAAATGGAGAGCGCCGCGAAGTACAACTCGGACATCGAGACCAGACGCGGCAACCGGGAGCGGGCCGCCAAGCAGATAGAGCAGCTGCGCCGCAACGCCGAGGCCAAGCTGGCAGACGCGGATCAGCGCGCCGCGGAGATCGTCAACGACGCCAAAGAGGCCCTGCGCCGCGCGCAGGAAGCCATGACGGCCGCCGAGAAGCGAACGGCGGATATCCGTTCCGCAGCCCTGGGCGAGTGCGACAACCTGAAGACGGAGGCCAACACGACCGAGCGGAAGCTGCAGGACGCCCCGGCCCTGCCCGAGCCCCGGGACGTGGCCGATCTGCGCAAGAAGATCGAGCAGGCCCGCACCGCCAACGAGGAGATCGGGCAGCGTCAGCGCAAGCTCGCCTTCCTGCAGGTGGCCGAGGAGGCCGAGAAGCAGTCCGAGCAGATCACCGCCGGCATGAAGTCGCGCGAGGACAAGAAGGCCCAGGCGATCGCCGCGGCCAAGCTCCCCGTCCCGGTCCTCGGCCTGGGCGACGGCCTGGTGACCATGGGCGGCCTGCCGTTCGACCAGGCCAGCGACGCCGAGCAATTGCGCGTCAGCATCGCCATCGCTATGGCGCTCAACCCGAAGCTGCGCGTCATCCGAGTCCGCGACGGCTCGCTGCTGGACGAGGACTCCCTCAAGCTGCTAGGCGAGATGGCGAAAGACAAGGACTACCAGGTCTGGGTCGAGCGCGTCGACGGCTCCGGCAAGGTCGGCTTCGTGCTCGAGGACGGCCTGGTTAAGGGCGCCCCGCTGCCCGCGAAGGCCTCGGCCGCACCCGCCGCGAAGCCCGCGGCGGCCGCCCCGAAGTCCAAGCCGGCGCCGGCGGCCTCCAAGGCCTCGGTCTCGGACGAGTTCTAGCAGTACCCCCAGCCCGAGCCCGGGCGGGCAGCAGACCCGGGCTGTGAGAATCGGTGAACATCAAGCGGGAGATATGGCTGTTGGCCAACAAGCACGGCTACAGAATGGAGCAGCACCAGGAGAATATCTTCCTCCTCATCTTCGTGAAGCCGGGCGTACAAATCAACGTCTACTACAGCACTATGACCGTCGGGACAGCCATCAATCACCCCAAGCAGGGGAAGACCCAGCTCTTCCGCAGGGGCTGCAGTCTGCAGGACCTGGCCGCCATCTTCAAGAATCCCCGCGCGCACCTAGGGACCGGCTACCACGAGCTCACCGAACTGGAGCGTCGCGGTGGTTAACCTCCGGGGCTACCAGGCCGGCCCCCTTGGCGTGGAGGGGATCCGCACGGCGTTCAACGACGGGGCGCAATCCGTCCTGTACGTCTCCCCGACCGGGAGCGGCAAGACCGTCGTCTTCAGCTACATAGCCCACAACGCTGCCGAGCGCCGGACCAGGACCTGCATCGTAGTCCACCGCGACACCCTGCTGCGCCAGGCCAGCCAGGCGCTGACCTTCGCCGGCGTCCCGCACGGCATCATCGCCCCCGGGCACTCCCCCACCGCAGACCTGGTCCACGTGGCCAGCGTTCAGACCTTGGTGCGCCGGCTCACCCGGCACGAGTTCGACTTCCTCATCATCGACGAGGCCCATCACGCTGTGGCCGGCAGCTGGCGGAAGGTCCTCGAGTCTTACCGCGAGGCCCGGGTGCTTGGCGTCACGGCCACTCCCCGCCGGCACGACGGCCGCGGCCTGGGCGACGTCTTCCAAAAGATGGTCGTCGGACCCAGCACGGTCGAGCTCATCGAGCTGGGCTACTTGGTCCCGCCGGTCGTCTACGCGCCATCGAGCCGGCCGGACCTGTCCCGCCTCAAGGTCCGCGGCAGCGACTACGACAAGCGCGAGCTCACCCAGGTGATGGACAAGCCCGTCGTCACCGGAGACGCCGTGGCCCACTATCGGAAGATCTGCCCGGGAGTCCCCTTCGTCGTCTTCTGCGTGAGCATCCAACACGCGGAGGACGTCGCCGCGGACTTCAACGCGGCTGGGATCTCCACAGCGGCCATCAGCGGCCGCATGCGCCCAGACGAGGTGGAACGCGCGCTCGAAGGCCTCGCGGACGGCCGGCTGCTGGGAGTTTCCAGCTGCGACCTCATCAGCGAGGGGTTCGACTGCCCGCGCGTGACCGCTGCGATCTCCCTGCGCCCGACCCAGAGCGAGGCCCTCTACATCCAGCAGGTTGGCCGCGCCCTGCGCCCGGCGCCGGGGAAGGACCGGGCCATCATCCTGGACCACGCCGGCAACCTCTGGCGGCACGGCTGGCCGGACGACCCGCGCAATTGGGAGCTCACCACCGGGCGCGGCCGCGAGAAGGGCGACGCCGGCGCCGGGATCTCGGTGCGGCAGTGCCCGAGCTGCTACGCCTGCCACAAGCCGGCGCTGAGCTGTCCGGAGTGCGGGCACGTCTACGTCACAAATGGCCGGGAGGTCGAGCAGGTCGCCGGCGAGCTCGCGCAGGCGGACCCCGGGAAGGACCGCCTCGAGCGCTGGCAGCGGTTCAAGAAGATCCGCGAGGCCGCTAGCCTGGCGGAGATGCAGCAGATCGGCCTCGAACTCGGCTACAAACCCGGCTGGGCCTGGATCCAGTGGCAGCTGCGGCAGACGAGGACCCAACAGATAGGGAGGAATGCGTGAAAAAACAAGCACGGAGGAGCATGAAGAAGCAGGAAACGACGACAGTGAAGAAGACGGGACTCTTGGTCTACCGAGAGCAGTGGGAGTCTTTGACGGTCAAGCGGACGCTGACCGGCAAAGAAGCACTGGAGGCCGTGCGCCAGGACGGCGACGCGCTCAGGTACGTGAAGGAGCAGACGGCCGAGGTCTGCCTGGAGGCCGTGCGCCAGGACGGCGACGCGCTCATGTACGTGAAGGAGCAGACGGC
>JAPLKL010000020.1:0-26377 GCA_026388095.1 Elusimicrobiota bacterium
GACGGCCGAGGTCTGCCTGGAGGCCGTGCGCCAGGACGGCGACGCGCTCATGTACGTGAAGGAGCAGACGGCCGAGGTCTGCCTGGAGGCCGTGCGCCAGGACGGCGACGCGCTCAGGTACGTGAAGGAGCAGACGGCCGAGGTCTGCCTGGAGGCCGTGCGCCAGGACGGCGACGCGCTCAGGTACGTGAAGGAGGAACTCATCACCGGCGCCTGAGCGCCAGTGATGCCCGCGAGCCCGGGCGCGGAGGTAGACCCGGGCTGGGAGAGAGACCATGAAGAAGTCGGAATTGTTCATCAGGGTGGGGGATCGCGTCGGCTACAAGAGCACCCTGGCTGACAGCGAGTTCCAGCACGTGGCGAAGGTCCGCGACATCTGGCCCAACGGGATCCCGAGCTGCCAGAGGCCCATGCTGCTCCTGGAGGGCAAGTCCGGTTGCGTGCTGGCCAACCATTGCACAAAAATACCATGAAAGCCATCAGCCTCAAGCAGCCTTGGGCCGTCTGGGTAGTCCGCGGTCGTTGGGTAATCAAGAACGGGAAGGCCCTAGAGCGCAAGGATATCGAGACCCGCACGTGGAGCACCAAGTACCGCGGCCCGCTGCTCATCTGTGCCAGCAAGAGCATCGACTACGCGGCGATGGAGTTCTACGACCACTCCGACTCGTGCGCCGTTTCGGAGCAGTTCAAGATTGAGACGGGCGTGGCCGTGGGAATCGCCGACCTGGTCAACTGCCGACCGATGACCCCGGAGGACGAGCAGCGCGCCATGTGCGCCTGCGAGGCGGGGCGTTTTGCCTGGGACCTGAAAGACATCCGAGCCATCAATCCATTCCCGGTTCGGGGGGCCCTTGGTCTCTTCGAGGTCGCCATGACTGAGGACGCGCGGTGAGCCCCTGCACCCCGTGGCGCAGCGCCGACGGTAAGTCCGGAGGGTTCCTGTGCAGCCGCGGCGGCCAGGGGAGTACCTGCAAATACTGCAGCCGGCCCTGGCAAGACCTGCGACGCGCCAATCTGCGGGCAGTGCTCGACGCACACCGACCCGGACCGCGACGTGTGCCGCATCCACGTGATCCGCGGTGATGTCGAATACGTGGAGGCCGAGCCATGCTCAAAACCGACATTGTGACCGTAATCTACCCGCCGGCTCCGGACCGCGGACCGCTGCCGCCGTGGGAGTGGGCCGCGGCAGTGGTGAACCTGTCCCGGATATTCGGCGGACGCTGGCCGAGCAAGAACTAACCATGCCCCAGATCCTGACCCGCCCGACGCGCCGGCACTCGGCCGCCTGCTCGGCAGTCACCCGGCTCGTCGTCGAGGAATATTACCTAGAGAATCCCGACCCATGCGTGCTCGGCGGCTACGTCAGGCTGCTCCGAGACATCCGCCGGATCTGCCCGGGCTGCAGGGCAAAGCGCGAGATGGCGAGGAGCCACCGGTGAGGACCTGGACCGCAGAGTGGGCAAACCCGTACACGGATCCGCCGTGCGGGCTCCCGCGCATGGTGCTTTCTGTCGTGTCCGACACCATGACCGCGCCTAAAGAGATCCAGGATAAGATCGAAGAACTCGGCGGTCCAGGATCAGGCTGGAGCCTGGTCTGCAGCGTAGAAGGGAAGCACCGGCCTCCGTGGAGCCTGGCACGCAAGCAGTCCTACCGGCGCAGGCGGCTCGAACTGCGCATGAAGCAGAAGTTCCCGCTGCTAGCCGCGGAACTGGTGACCAGCGAGATAGCGGCCAGGCCGGGTTATTTCGGGACGGTGCGCTGATGGGATCCCAGGAGACCCCCCTAGTCCAGCTCATCCGGCTGCGCATCGGCGCTGCCGGCGGCGTCAGGGTCTTCCGCAACAACGTCGGGACCGGATGGGTGGGGGAGGTCGCTGCGCACGACCGAGACCGGATTGTCCTGCTCAACCCGAGGCCGCTGCAGGCTGGCCTCTGCAAGGGATCCCCGGACCTGGTTGGCTGGATGACCGTGACCATCACCCCCGAGATGGTGGGACTGAGGATTGCCCAGTTCGTCGGCCTCGAGGCGAAGGGCCCCACGGCTCGCGTGCGCCCCGAGCAGCAGAACTTCATCGACCACATGCTCGCCGCCGGCGGTCGCGGCGGCATCGTATATTCCCCGGAGCAGGCCCACGTTCTTCTTTTTGGGACAACCCGAAGCACACCAATCTCAAAGGACAACCATCTTGACGACCCCTCTACCGACACCGACCCCGAACGATTCTGAGACTCCACCGGCCGAGCACGTGAACGACGTGTTCACCTGGGCCAAGCGCTACCTCGAGCTCGGCCTGCGGCCATTCCCCATCGCCTTCCGGTCCAAGGTCCCCATCAAGGACTTCCCTCTCAAGCGCTACCAGACCCAGGCCCCAACCGTGGGCGACCTGGCCCAGTGGTTCTGCGGCGAGCGGCGCAACATCGGGCTGCTGATGGGCCGCGGGACCATGGCGGTCGACCTGGACGGCCCGGGAGCCGAGGAGGCCCTGCTGAGCGTCGGCGTGGATATCCCGCAGTTCGCTCCCCGCAGCAAGACGGCCAACGGCTACCACGCCCTGCTGGCCTGCCCTCCGGACATCGGAGACTCGACCGCCCTTCTGAAGTCGAAAGAGATGAAGCCGGACGGGAAGGGCGGCGAGAAGCCTGTCTGGCAGGTGGACATCCGCGGCGTAGGCTACATCGTGGCGCCGCCCTCCGTCCATAAGGACACCGGGTCCCTCTACGAGTGGCAGGTTCAGCCCTGCGAGCTTGGGGAGCTCCCTACAGCCCCCCAGAAGCTCATCGACCTCATACACGCTTTCCATGCCATCTCCAGGACCCCCGCCGGCGGCCCAGGATCTCCCGCAGGGTCCCGCGCGGCCGCGGCGCCGGCCGACGCCCCAACCTGGCTCACGGTGGCCCTGGCGGGCGTTTCTGAGGGATCCCGGGACGATACCTGCACGCGCCTGGCCGGCTACTTCCTGGGCCGAGGCATGCCCGCGGACGTAGTCAGGGCCACCCTGGTGCTCTGGGCCGGCCGCTGCCGGCCGCCCTTCCCGGACGACCAGGTCGACAAGTGCCTCCGCAGCGTCCAGGCCCGAGACGCGGTCCACGGCCGTCACGAGACCAGGTCAAGCCAGGTCCCCGCCGGCGCCCCGGACCCCAGCGACCCGCCCACCCCGCCCGCGGCCCGGGCCGCCTACGGCGGGATCCCGGCGCCCTTCCAGGTCCTGGGCTACAACCAGGGCTGCTACTACTACCTGCCCATCGGAGCCCGGCAGGTGGTGGAGCTGCGCGCGAAGGAGCACACCCCGCTCAACCTGTACGCCCTGGCGCCCCTGCAGTACTGGGAGCGCGCCTACCCGGGCGACGCGAAGCCCCACTTCGACTGGGCGGCCAACCGCCTCATGCGGCAGGCGGAGGAGGCCGGCGTCTACGACGCCGACCGCATCCGCGGCCGCGGCGCCTGGTGGGACGACGAGACCGACTCGGCCGTGTTGCACCTCGGCGACCGCATCGTCCGCTCGGCCGGCGGGCAGAGCCAGGTCATCCCGATACAGGACGTCCGTCCCGGGCGCTACATCTACGAGGCCGGCGCGGCAATGGACGTGCGCCCGGGCACCCCGCTCTGCGCGGACCACGCGCGGCGCTTGGTGGAACTCCTGGAGGGCGTCTCCTGGGAGAAGCCCATCAACAGCCGCCTGCTGGCCGGCTGGATCGCCCTGGCCCCGGTCTGCGGGGCGCTGCGCTGGCGGCCGCACCTCTGGGTCACCGGGTCGGCCTGCTCGGGGAAGACCTGGGTGGTCAACGAGGTGGCCAGGTCCATCATCGGCGACATCAGCCTGCGCGCTAGCTCAAACACGAGCGAGGCCGGGATCCGGCAGACGCTGCGCAGCGACGCGCGGCCGGTGCTCTTCGACGAGATCGAGGGGGAGAACCAGCAGGCGCAGCAGCAGATCCAGAACGTGCTCTCCCTGGCCCGGCAGTCGTCGAGCGACACGGACGCCCGCATCCTCAAGGGCACGACCGGCGGCACCGCCCAGGCCTACCGCATCCGCAGCAGCTTTCTGTTCTCGTCGATCGGCGTCATGCTGCAGCAGCACGCCGACGTCAGCCGCGTCACGGTCCTGACCATCAACAAGGACCTCGATGAGGGCCACGAGGACCGCTTCAAGCGCCTCGTCGCCCTGCGCAACGAGGTCGTCACCCGCGAGTTCGTAGACGGCCTGCACGCCCGCGTCATCCGCATGATCCCCGTCATCCGGCAGAACGCGGAGACCTTCGCCTCGGCCGGCTCGGTGCAGCTCGGCAGCCGGCGCATGGGCGACCAGCTCGGCGCGCTCCTCGGCGCGGCCTACGCCCTCTACTCGGACGAACCCATCACCCCGGATGCCGCGGCCGCCTGGCTCGCGAAGCAGGACTGGACCGAGCACAAGGCCGACCACGACGCCCCGGACGAGCAGCGATGCCTGAGCCGCATTCTGGAGCACGTGGTGCGCGTGCCGGCCCACCCCGCCGCGGTCGACCGCACCCTGGCGGAGCTCATCTCGCTGGCGCTGCACCGGACGCAGGACGACAACGGGATCTCCGGCTCGGACGCGGAAGCGACGCTCAACCGATACGGCATCCGGACGCTGGACGGAGAGTGCCGCTTCATCGTGGCGGTCAGCCACGGGGCCCTGGAGCGCATCCTGGCCGGCACCCCATGGTCGCGGGGCTGGGCGCGGCTGCTGCGCCGGATCTCGGGGTCGGTCGCGTCCGACCAACCCTACCGCTTCGCGGGCGTCCGGAGCCGTGGGGTGGTGCTGGAGTGGCATGACGACAAATCGGACACGAATTTCCCTTTTGGTGACAACGCCGATGAAAAACCGTGCCGTGCCGAAAACCGTGCCGCTTTCCGTGCCACGGATTCCGAAACGCTGATATGAACAATTCGCAAAATGGCACGGTTGGCACGGTCCTGGGGAGGCATACGCATGTGCGCGCGCATGTGTATATATACTCGGGCGCGCGCATGGGGCTTTCCCTCAAAAAAACCGTGCCACCGTGCCATTTTATCTATTTATCTAGGAAAAACAATAACAAACAGGCGGCACGGTTAGCGGCACGGTGTGGCACGGTTGGCACGGTCCACTCTCCCGCCCGAGTAGGTTTATTATCGCACTATTATTATCGCGCGAATTCACACGCGAGTGTCGCGTGTGGGCGCGCGTATGACGGACCAAGGAGGAGTGCATGAACAAGGGAGCAGTCGTAGACAAGCCGAAGATCCAGCCGGCGCCGCCGCCGGTGCTGAAATTCGCGGGGGACCTGCCCGTCGCGCAGATCCGGACCAACGGTAACCCGCGCAAGGTGTTCGACCCGAAGGGCCTCCAGGAGCTCGCGGCCGACATCAAGGAGAACACGGTCATGAGCCCGCTGATCGTCCAGTTGGTCGGCAAGGAGCACGTGCTCTGGGCCGGAGAGCGCAGGCTCAGGGCCGCGAAGCTCGTGGGGCTGGCCACAGTCCCGGTCCGCGCCTACGAGATGACCGACATCCGGGCTAGGGCCATGCAGGCATCGGAGAACCTGCAGCGCGAGGACCTCAACCCGATCGAGGAGGCGCAGGGGTACAAGAACCTGCTCGACGCGGGTGACTACACCGTCGACACGCTGGCCGATAAGGCCCACAAGTCGGCTGTGACCGTGTCCCGGTCCCTGCGGCTGCTGGAGTTGCCCAAGGAGATCCAGGAGGCCATCGCAAAGGGCACCCTGTCCGCCGCTCACGGGCACCAGATCCTGCGCGTCCCCAAGGACAAGCTGGCGAAGATCGTCAAGATGGCCCTCGCGTCGAAGACCGAGTATGCGCACGGCCGAACGGATGACGGCGAGTTCGACAACCGAGAGGTCGAGATCGGGCTGCCGACCGTGAAGGAGCTGCAGCTGGCGATCAACAACGAGGTCGGAACGCGCCTGGCCGTCGCGCAGTTCTGCACGGACAAGACCTACGCCAGCGCCGTGGCCTGCACGGCCTGCGTCTACAACGACGCGACCCAGGCCATGCTGTTCGACGAAGCCAGCGAGCACCGCTGCCTTAACCGCGCCTGCTACGACAAGAAGACTGAGCAGTTCTACCTCGACCTGCAGGCCGAGGGCAAGAGGAAGTGGCCGGCCCTCGACTTCGTCGGCCGCGGCAAGCAGCACAACTACAACAAGCGCTCGGTCGAGGGCCTCCCCGGCAACGCCATGGTCTCGGCCGAGGAGCAGTCCCACGCCGTCATCAAGAAGCTCCTGGAGAAGCGGCCGCGAACGCTCGGCTACGCCGTAGTGCTGCCGCGGGAGAACAACTACAACTCATACGGCAACTCCAAGCGCTGGGACAAGGCGCGCCTCATCCTGGTGGTCAAGGACCCGTCCCTCATCGGCGGGACGATGACGGACAAGATCGTCGACCACACCGGGCCCAGGAAGGCCTCCCCCGGCGGCGGGGCCGCGGGCAGCTCGCAGGGCTCAGCGCCCAAGCCCGCTGACCCGAAGGCGCAGTTCGTCGCTGAGTACGTGAAGAAGGCCGTCTGCGCCGCGGTGGCGGAGAAGGGCAAAGGGCTCAAGACCACGCTCGCGGACTGGCGCGAGCTCGCCGACCGGGCCGTCCAGGACCTGGACGAGGACATCGTGGAGGGCGTGATGAAGGGCGTCGAGGTGAGCGAGGCTAACGAGGACGAAGCCCACACCCTGGTGCTGCTCCACATCCGCATCGGGTGGAACGGCAACGACGCCAAATACAAGAAGCTCGGCGTCAACGTCGACGGCGTCAGGTCGAAGTCTAAGGCCGAGGCGCTCAAGAAGTGGGGCGAGCAGCAGGCCAAGAAGCCGGTCACCCCACCTGCCGCGAAGGGAGGAAAGTAACCCATGAAACGCGGAGTCAAGAAGGGAGACGAGTCGGGGGCCAGCACCAGGCCCTCGGCGATGCAGGAGGCCATCCAGGCGGTAGTCGCGTCCGCGCTGGCCGGCGTGGCGGAGATCATCAAGGGCATCCGCTCCGACATGGACGACGTTAGGAAAACCTCCGAGGCGCTGGCCAAGAAGGTGGAAGCCTACGGCGTGGAGCTGCTCGAGCTGGAGGGCAAGAGCAGCACGCTGGAAAAGGTCCTGAAACTGTCCGAGGACCTGGACAAGTTCAAGGCCAGCCTCCCGGCCGAGGTCGACCGCATCATGAGCGCCGAGCTGTCCACGCCCATGACCTGCACGCTCAAGCTGGCGGACCTGCTGCCGGCGAGGCGGGCCGAGGGACCTGCTGCCGGCGAGGCGGGCAAGAAGCCCACCAAGCGGAAGCCTGCCGTGCGTAAGGCCGCGGCGTCAGGCAACCGCTCGGGCAAATACCAGAAGCGCCCGCCCTGCCCCACCTGCCAGAAGGCCATGGAGGTCAAGGACTACGGAGCGCCCAAGCGCGAGTACGTCTGCAGGCACTGCAAGGTGCCGGAGCCGGCGGCGACACCCGCCTGACCACCGACTCGCCCGCGGGCTGCCAGCACGGGGCCCGCGGCGCGGATGGTGATGTCCTATAAAACTATCACGAGGAGGAACAGCATGAGGAACATGATCGCGATAACGCTGGCGGCCGAGCTCGGGATGAAGGCCCTGCTCAAGATGCCGAGCGGGGACGTCGTGCGCTGCGACGAGGTGGCGCGCCTGGTGCCCTGCTCGCCCGCGCACATGTCGAAGATCCTGCAGCGCCTGGCCAAGCACAGCATCATCACCCCGGTCCGCGGCCCAAAGGGCGGCTACCGGCTGGCCAGGCCAGTCGGCGACATCACGGTGACGCAGGTCATCGAGGCCGTGGACGGCCGCCTAGACGCCGCGCCGGAGGGCCGCGAGCTCGACCCGGTATCCAGGCTGCTCGGCCGGATGCACAACCGGGCGGTGCAGGACCTCAACGTGAGGCTGGCGGACCTGTGAGCCGGCGCTGCGAGGCGTGGTGCCCGCCGAGCACGTACACCCAGTTGCGGCCGTGCTCCAAGCACACGAACCTGCGGCGCGTGGGCCGGCTGCTTCTGTGCCCGCACCACCGGGCGATGGCGGAGGCCGGGCGCAGGGTCAGGACCAGGGGGAGCTGAGCATGTGCAGGCGCGCCAAGCATCGCATCATCCCTATCCACATCCGCCTGCAGGTCCTGGCCGACTACAACCAGCTGGTGGAGATGGGCGCAGAGACGAAGTACTCCATTCTGGGTCTGCAGAAGTTGTGGAAGGTGAAGCTGGGCACGCGCCATTATCCGTTCTCGCGGAGGACTTTCTTCCGCTGGGCGCGGGACCTCAATGTTGATCTATTGTCGTCGAAGGTGACACTGGATGACACCAGATAAAGCTGGACAGGAACGGGAGTCGCGTTTAAAATACCAGCACATGCGCACCTCCAGCCGCGGCAACGCGGCAATGATGACGAACCCGCAGCAAGAGCCCCGACCGGGCTGCACCCCCGGCCGGGGCCGCTCTTATGTGAAACCACAAGCGGGCGCACCGGCCTCGGCGCAGACAGGCGACGGGTGCGCTCCAGTTCTGGCGTCCTGCCCGGCTCCCCAACCAACCAAGATGAGTGCGAGCGCGCGGAGCAGGCGCCCCCTATGAGCAGGACCAGGCTGGGACGCCGGCAAGCGGCGCGGCAGCGCGCCGGAAAGCCCATAGACCTCACGCCCCTCATGCGCTTCCAGGTGAAACTACTGGCGAGCTGGGGCCACACCCAGGCCGAGATCGCCGCGGCGCTGCAGATCTCCCAGCCAACCCTGGAGCGCCGGCTCAAGGATGAGTTCCGCGAGGGCGCGGCCAAGAGCAGCTCGGACATCGAGTACAACCTCAAGCGGATCGCCCGGGATATCAGCGGCACCTACCCCATCGCCGACTCCCTGCGGGCGATCATCTTCTACTGCAAGACCAAGCTCGGCTACCGGGAGACGCAGCACGTCATCCACGGCTTCGACCCGGTCATCGTCACGCAGTTCGTCAGCCAGGTGGCCAACGTCATCAAGCGTCTCATTCCGGAGTGCTGCCCGCACTGCAAGACCAACCTCGGGCTGCGCCCCGTCCTGGGGTCCACGCTCATCGAGATGTCCGAGAAGCTCAAGCAGCAGCTGCCGGCTCCGGAGAACGTGCCCATGCCGGCGCCGTCCCAGGACCCAGGGTGATGCTTGCGACCGCCGCGCTTCCGCCCGCTATGATCGAGCCGGCACCGCAGAACCGCCACGAGCTCGCCAACCTGCTCGCGCAGATGGGGAAGGACCTCCTGCTGGAGAGCACGATCGAGAAGCGCGCCGAGGCGGCCAAGGCGGCGGCCGCGCGCAAGGACATCCTGGCCTGGGGCGCCCTCACCATGCCGGAGAAGTTCTTCATGCCCTTCTGCCATGAGCTCCACGACTACTTCGTGGATATCCGCCACGCCGAGGCGTCCAGCACGGAGGCCCCGCGCGGGCACTCCAAGACCACGATCAAGTGCACGCTCATCCCGATGTTCCAGGCGCTCGAGGAGCCCGAGTCCTACGATTACTACCTCAACGTGCAGGCCACCGGGGCCAAGGCCGTCGCCGTCAACACCGCCATCAAGTCCGAGCTGGAGGAGAACGAGCTGCTGCGCTACATGTACGGCGAGCAGGTCGGCGACAAGAAGTGGACCGACCAGATCTTCGTCACGCGCGGCGGGATCGTCTTCCAGGCCCTGGGAGCCGGCCAGAGCATCCGCGGCACGCAGTACCGCAACCGCCGGCCCAAGTACATCGTCATCGACGACCTATACGACGAGGAGGACCTGGAGAACCCGGAGGGCGTGGAGCGCAAGAACCGATGGTTCTGGGGCTCGCTCTACCCGGCGCGCGCGAAGGGCATGGACACCGCCTTCCACCTGCAGGGCACGCCCATCAGCGACCGTGACGTGCTCTGGCAGATGTCCAAGCTGCCCGGCGTCCTCTACCGGCAGTTCGCCGCCCTCAAGCCGGACGGCACCCCCCTCTGGCCGGAGCTCAACTCCAAGGAGTCGCTGGCGAAGGACCGCATCTTCATGGGTTCCATCGCCTTCGACCGAGAGCTGCAGATGACGCGCCGGGACGAGACCGCGGCGATCGTCAAGGCCTCCTGGCTCAAGGACTGGGAGTTGGACCCGGCCAAGGTGGTGTTCGACAAGAACCAGGTCCTCGACCGCGCGCTGCTCTGCTGCGACCCCTCCATCGGCAAGAAGCTCACCAACGACCCCACCGCGATCGCGATGATGTTCCGAATCGTGCCGGCGGGCATGGCCCCTTGGTGGTTCATCGACGCCCTGGGCAACGAGTTACTCAGCCTCAACAAGCGCGTGGCCAAGATCCGGGAGTTCGCTGCGGCCCAGCCCGAGTGGGTCCGCGAGAAGCTCCGCATCCGGGTGGAGGCCATCGCCGGCTTCATGGACTTCCCCGAGGCTCTGCGCAGCGACCCGGTCTGCGCCAACTACCCGATCGAGGAGATCGACCACGTCCCGGATAAGATCTCCAACCTGACCGGCAAGTCCGTCCACTTCGAGAACGGCAAGGTGAGGATCAGCACGCGCATCCGGCAGGACCTGCGCACCCTGGCCTTCGACCAGCTTACGACCAACTACCCGAGCCACGACGACGTCCGGGACGCCATCCTCCTGGGGCTCGACAAGAAGAACCCCTCTGGAATGTGGAGCTGAGACCATGAGCCGACCCCCGAACCGAAAGCAACTCATCGCCCGCAACGAGACCCTGCGCTCCGACGTGGCCCTGCTGCAGAACGCCCTGGAGACCAAGCGCGAGAACCTGGAGCTGCAGGCCAGCCTGACGCGCCTGCAGGCGCACAACGGGCTCAGCGACCTGGCCAACATGGCCCGGGTCGAGATGTCGAACCTGACGTCGTTCAACCCCATGTTCCAGAACACGATCTTCGCGCCCATCACCATCAACTACACGGAACTTGGCAACCTCTACGCATCGAGCGGCCTCATCCGCGCCGCCATCAGCGGGCCCGTGGACGACGCCTTCAAGAAAGGGCTCAACGTTTCCAGCGGGGAGGCGGGCAAGGACGTCAAGGACCTGACGGACCGCATGGAGGAGGACGGAGCGATCTCCCGGATCAAGCAGGCCTCCAAGTGGACGCGCCTCTTCGGCGGCGGGGCACTGGTCATGAACTGCCCGGACGGCAAGGGCGGGCACCTGGTGCCCCTGGACGTCGACCGCGTCAAGAAGGGCGCGGACTTCAGGATGTACGCGGCCAACCGCTGGGAGCTTGGGGGGACGCAGCGTGTCCCGATCGAAGGGTACTTCACCTACCGGGGCGTCAAGATGGACCCCAGCCGGGTGCTGACGATCTGCGGCGAGGAGGCCCCCTGGCCGCGCTGCAACCTCTACCAGGGCTGGGGCATGAGCGAGGTGGAGCACATGATCCCCTCGCTCAACACGTTCCTGCGCAACATGAACGTGATCTACGAGCTGCTGGAGGATGCCAAGATCGACGTCTACCTGCTCGAAGGCCTCGCCGCGCAGATCGTGAGCCCGGACGGCCAGGCCAGGACCTTCCGGCGCCTGCAGAACATGAACGCGCTGAAGAACTACAACCGCGCCGTGGTCCTCGACAAGAACGATTCCTTCGAGCAGAAGCAGGTCACCTTCTCCGGCCTGGCGGAGATGGTGCGCGAGAACCGCATCCAGCTCTGCTGCGACTTGCGCCAGCCGATGAGCAAGCTCTTCGGCACCACGGCCGGGGGCTCCGGCCTGGCCAACTCCGGGCAGGACGACCTGGAGAACTACAACGCCATGGTGGTCTCCTCGGTGCGCGAGCCGCTGCGGCCGGCCTGCCGGCAGGTGCTGAACATGTACGCCCAGGTCGTCTGGGGCGCGCGGCTCGAACTCGCCTTCGACTACTACCCGCTGCGCGAGATGAGCGCGCTGGACGAGGAGACAGTCAAGGACCGCAAGAACACGCGCCTGCAGGGATGGTACGACCGCCGCGTCGTGGACAGCCACGAGGTTGGCCAGGCCATCGCGAAGGACCAGCTGCTTTCCGTGGCGACCAAGGCTGAGAAGGGCGAGCTCGACCCCTTCCCCGCCGGCGCCGAGCTCATGGACCAACAGGGAGGAACCGATGGAGAAGGACAGGGAGAAGCCGACGCCGGCCGCTCCGGAGGCCGACGCGACGACGTGCAGGACTGACGTAACGGAGCAGCCGGTCGACCCGGACGTCCTCGCCGTCTCGGTGCAGTACAACCAGCGCACCGGCCAGATGGATATCCAGGCCAGCACGCGCGAGCAGCTCGGCCTGCTGAAGATGCTGGCCAAGGCCGGGGCGTTCATCGCGCACGGCGGGCTGAGTCCCAAGAAGGCGCCGGCTCCCGGGCTGGTCCTGCCGGGAGGGCACAAGGCGTGATGCTGCTGCACTTCCTGGAGGGCTACGCCTGCGGGACCCTGACGGTCATCATCTACGGCGCGCTGTGGCTGGACTGTCGCCGGCGCACCGAGACCGATCCGCGGGAGACGCTAGGCCGCGGAATCTTCGAGCCAGGGCCCGGCCCGCAATGAGGGAGTCCTACCAGGTCGTTAAGCGCACCAAGGCTGAGCGGCGGGTGCGTAGACTCGCCGGCCTCATAAATCGTCGGGCTTTCAACAGGGCCCTCCAGCTGCACGCCAAGGGGGACGCTGAATCGCAGGGGCATCGGAAAGTCCGCTACTATCCGTCGCGTAAGGAGAAGCGCGCCGGGCAGACCTGTCAGAAAAAATTGAAGGATGCTCTCCACCTGGCAGGCTATTACTTCATGCTAGACCATAGAAGCAGGGCTTTCGTCAGCGATGAGAATATCGCCGGGCTAAAAATGGTTTATGCTGACGTCCTGCGCCATTCCATTCCAATCCGGAAAAACACATTAACGGTGGCGCTCGAACCATGAAAACACTCCCCGGCCAGGTCCTGCGCCCAGAGGACTTTCGCGACGTGGAGCGGCAGTTGTTGGCGATCTTCAAGCGGGTCGTCTTCGACCCGATAGTGGACATCGTCTGCAAGACCGTCCCGGTCAACCGCCGGCAGTTGCTGGCCAACGCCGCGGCCGAGGACGCCCTGACCGCCGCGCTGCGCTCCGGGCGCGTCATGTACGCGGACGGCGTGTTCTGCGGATCGTTCAACGCCGAGATCGCGGTGGCCCTGCGCAAGGGACTGGGCGCGGACTTCGACCGCCGGCGCCAGGTCTACCGCCTGGACCCCGCCGCGGTGCCCACCTGGGCCAAGATCGCGGCCGCGGACTACCGGGCCCGGTCCGAAGCCATGCACCAGCAACTGGTGACCAAGCTGGACGAGATACAAGCCCAGTTGGCGGCCTACACGGACCGGGAGCGAGTGGACGCCCGGCTCACCGTGGACCGCGTCGACGCCGGCTGGAAGCAGGCGGCCAAGAAGCTGGAGTTGATGCCGGACCTCACCGCGGAGTCGCGCGCCAAGATGGCCGAGGAGTACTCGGCCAACATGGAGCTCTGGGTCAACGATTTCACCCAAAAGATGATCGTGCAACTGCGCGGCGACGTGCAGTCCAACGCGCTGCAAGGATACCGCTCGGACGCTCTGGTGGAACTCATCCGCCGTCGCTACCGGGTCACGGCGCGCAAGGCCGAGTTCCTGGCGGAGCAGGAGACGCGGCTGTTCATGTCGCGGTTCCGCGAACGGCGCGCGGCCGACATCGGCAGCGGGCGCTACGTGTGGCGGACGTCGAAGGACGCGCGGGTGCGCCACGACCACCGGGCGCTGGACGGGACGGTGCAATTCTACGCTCACCCGCCCATCGTGGACGTCCACACGGGCCGGCGCGGGAACCCGGGCAGCGACTACGGATGCCGGTGCATCGACGAGACGGTGATCGAGGACGCGCGGTCCGGGGTCAGGGCTCCCGCGCGCTCCGGAGTCGCAGCGTGACCCTCATGGTGCGACCGAGCACAGCTATCCGAGACGAGAAGATACTGGCGATGTGGGTGAAGGGCGTCCCGCCCAAGCAGATATGCCGGCGTCTGAATCTGACGAATCAGTGGATGGTCTACCACGCGCTCCGACGGAGAAAGCGAAGTTGCCAAATTATGCCAAATTCTGCACTTCCCCAAAGACCATCCCCCTGATAGACTGATAGTGCTTAGGCCGCGGCCATGAAACCATGGACCGCTTCAACCAGCTCTGCGGCCTAAGCAATCGCGGACCATTCCCCTGCGCGGAGCGCGCGGGGGAATCTCTTTTCAGGCGGCGGGCGTGATGAGCAAGCTCCTCATCGCTGAGCCCACCAAGGACGCCGTCTCCCGCCTGCTCGCCTCCCCTGCCGCCCAGAGACTCCCCGCCGGCCACCGGATCGCCCTGAACGACGGCGCGACCTGGCCGCGGCGCATCGAGGGGAAGATCCTGGAGCCCGGCCTGGTCCACTACGCCGATTGGGACAACCCGCTCACCAAGAGCAAGGGCGCCACGGTCCTGCTCACCAAGGCGGTCATCGACGCCATGCGCGCGACCGCCGAGGGCAAGCCGATCGTGGACGCTCCGCACGCCGAGGCCGACCCCGACTGGTTCAAGCAGGGCAAGGCCGACGGGATCGCCACGCGGGCGTTCTTCAACCCCGACTCGGCCTGGGAGACGCTGGAGGGCCTGGTCTGGGACGAGGAGACGCTCCGGCACTGCCGCGAGGGCTATGAGTTTTCCTGCGGCTACTACATCGACGACATCGACTGGACGCCAGGCCTGCACCACCAGCTGCCCTACGACGGCGTCATCAAGCGCACCGAGTACAACCACTTCATCGTCACGCCGAACCCGCGCTACAAGGGCGCGACCATACAAGTCCTCAACTCCCTGGAGAAACCGAAAATGAACCCGCTCATCAAGGCCGTGCTCAACTGCCTGCCGCGCGCGGAAGTGAAGATGTTCCTCAACGAGGCCGAGACTGAGGACGCCAAGAAGGCCAAGGAGAAGGACGAGGCCGACAAGCTGGCGGCCAAGAACGCCGAGGAGACCGCGGCCAAAGAGAAGAAGGCGAAGGAAGACAAGGAGGCCGCGGACAAGAAGAAGGCCGAGAACGACGCGGCCGCCGCGCTGGTCGCCAAGAACGCGGCCGATGCCGCCGCCGCGGAGACCGCCCGCATCGCCGCGAAGAACGCTTCGGACGAAGCCGCCCGCGTGCAGGCCGAGAACGCCGCGAAGGTCGCGGCCGACAAGGCCGCCGCGGACGCCGCGGCCAAGGAAGCCTTCAACGCGCTGGAGAGGGCGCGGCAGACGCAGCAGCTCCCGGAGTTCGCCATGCCGCTCTCCCGGGAAGACCGCCTCAAGCTCGGGAAGGAACGCTATTAGCCGCACAGCCGGACCCCTGGCCTAGCCCGGGCATCTTAACGCAAGGAGTCGAACAATGCTCAACCTCAATCAGCAGGCCCTGGCTCCGGTCTTGGGTCAGTTGGACCTCAACATCCCGAACCGCGGGCTGGTCATCTCCGGACAGATCAGCCAGAACCAGGCCACGGCCCTCAAGGCCGGCGCGTTCGTCAAGCGCGACCCCGCGCAGGTCGGCGGCCTCCCGCAGTACCTGGAGGCCAGCGCCTCCGAGGACTCCGAGGGCGCCCTGCTCGGGACCTCGAAGGAGGACACCTTCGCCAAGGGCGAGCCGGTGTCCGTCGGTTCCGTGGGCAGCATCGTCTACCTGACGGCCAAGACCACCCTGGCCCCGCAGGCCAAGGTGGAGTGCAACGCGGACGGCAGCATGCAAGCCGTCGACACCGGCAAGCAGCGCGGCATCACGTTCGACCCGGGGGTCGCGGGAGAGCTCTTCCGCGTCCTCATCACCAACCCGGTCGCCTAGCGTTTCGAGCGACCTTAAGCAAGGAGACATAGAAAACATGTTCACCCGCAAGATGCTCGAAAACGCCGTGGCCGCCATCAAGGCCAATCCCATCCAGTACCAGCCCGGGCTGCAGATCGCCTTCAACGCCAACGGGGACGTGGACCCCGCGTCCACGGGCTTCAAGTTCCAGACCCAGACCACGACCCTCATCCGGGCCAAGGTCATGGAGCAGAAGTTCATGAAGATCAAGCCCTCCGAGTTCATGGGCGTCAACGTCGGCGAGGGCGCGTGGATGGGCGAGATCAAGACCAACCGCGTCTTCACGGTCGCCGGAGACTTCGAGTCCGCGATCGTGGGCACGGCCGAGGGCGCGATCGGCATCCCGCAGGTCGGCGCGAAGACCGCCCCCGTCTCCGTCGCGATCGCGACGGTCAACGTGGGCTACGAGTACACCATCCCCGAGGTCAACCAGGCGATGGCGTCCCTCAACTGGGACCCGGTCGAGAGCAAGATCAAGGGCACCAAGGAGTTCTGGGATCTCGGCATCCAGAAGATCGCCTTCCTGGGCCGCCTAAGCGACCCGGACAACTTCGAGGGGCTGCTCACCAGCTCGGACGTCAACGTGGTCTCCGACTTCATGCCCTGCATGATCAAGGACATGACGACCACGCAGCTGCAGACCCTGGTCTCCTCCATCCTGGCGCTGTTCTACGAGAACAGCAACAGGACCGCGCAGCCCGGCAACAACGCCATGGCCAACACCCTGGCGATCCCCATGGAGGACTGGCTCGGCCTCGACCGGCCGTGGTCCAAGGACTTCCCAAACATCTCCATCCGGGAGTACCTGGAGAAGGCCTTCAAGATGGCCACCCTCGACCAGAGCTTCAAGATCATCGGGCTGCCCTACTGCGATCAGGCAGTCAACGCGGGCTACGTCAGCGTGGCCGGCGCGAACCGCTACATCCTCTACCGCAACGACGGGGAGACGGTCAGCATGAACATCCCGGTGGACCTGATGATCCTCGCCCCCAACACGGGCGACAACTACAAGTTCAACGGCGTGGCGGTGGGGCAGTTCTCGGGCTCCAAGTTCTACCGCCCGGCGCAGGCGCTGTACCTGGACTACGTCCCGGCGGCCTGACCCCGGGATCCGTGAAGCGACCCCGGCCGCGGGGTGGGGCGACCTGCCCCGCGGCTCGGAGATTTAGAAGCACCATACCGTGAGCAGCAGGGAGATGACCATGGCTGAAGTGCAAGTCCTCAACGCGGGCCGCAGGGAGTACCGGACGTCCAAGGGCAGGCTCCTCCCGGGAAAGATACACCTGCTCTCCGGAGCCGAGGCCGCGAAGATGCTCAGCTACAAGGACCTCAAAGACGTGGCCAAGATGGGCCCGGCGGCGAAGGGACTGAAGGAGATCGCGGCCGAGAACGAGCAGCTGAAGAAGCAGGTCAAGAGCCTGCAGGACCAGCTGGCCGGCAAGGCCCCGGATCCGGAGCACGCCCCCGCGGGCCCGGCGAAGTCCCCGAAGGCCCCCGCGGGCCCGGCGAAGTCCCCGAAGGCCCCCGCGGGCCCGGCGAAGAAGGACAAGTAGCCTCCTGACCGGAGCGCCATGCCCACGCCGCCCGCCACCGCCGCGGACTTCAAGGACCGGTTCGACCGGGACTTCCACTACGGTCCAGGCCTGGACAAGGTCCGCGACAAGGACATCGCCCTGGCGATGAGTCAAGCGGTGCCGGGCTTCTGGCCGGACACGGAGATGTTCTTCCTCTTGACCGCCTTCTACTTGCGGCGGAACCTCGACAACGTGGGCGGTTTGGGGTCCGCCGGCGGCGGCATGGCGAACAAGGGCGGGGGCCTGGGCCCGCTCAACACGCAGTCGGTCGGCCCCGTCTCCCTGGCGCGCGAGGCGCTCCCCGCGCGGATCCGGGAGTCGGCGTCCCTCCAGTACCTGATGTGCAATCAGTACGGCATCGCCTACCTGGCCGCGGTCGCCCCCTACATGGTGGGCGTCGGCGGCGTCGTGGCCGGCGAGCAGGACCCGGGCGTGGGGATGCCCGGGCTGCCCAACGTGCTCACCACCCCGAACGCCGATGAGCGTTAAGAAGCCCAGGATGTACGGAGACCTCAGCCAGCTGGACAGCCTGGCCGCGTCCCTGAATGCCCTGCGCGGCCGCTACCGCATCCGGGTGGGCATCTTCGGGGACAAGAACAGCCGGAAGAAGGGCGCCCTGACCAACGCGGAAATCGGCGCCGTCCACGAGTACGGCTCGGTGGAGCGGAAGATACCGCAGCGGTCCTTCTTGAAGACCCCGCTGATCATGAAGGGCGAGGAGTTCATCGGCCGCGAGATCCGGGAGAAGCACCTCAAGGACCTCATGTACCGCGACGTGGTGGGGTTCTGCAAGCGCCTGGGCAAGGCGGCCGAGAACGTGGTGGACGCGGCCTTCCAGACCGGCTGCTGGGGCTTCTGGCCCCAGCTGAAGTACCGTACGCTCCTGGGCAAGCTCAGGGGCAGCCTGGAGCGGCGCCGGCAGATGGCGGCCGAGCAGATCGAAGAGGGCGCCAGTCACGCCAGCATCCTCATCCAGAGCGCGCAGCTGCGCCGAGCGATCGCGTCCAAGGTGGTGGGGGTCTGATGCCGCTGCCCGACATGAGCCCCGCGCTGGCCGGCCTCACGGACCAGGCCACCTTCAAGGTCACCGGCAAGGTGGCTCAGGACCACGTCTCGGTGGAGACCGAGAGCGACCCCGTCCCCTTCCAGGGCGCGATGTTCCCGATGAAGCCCCAGCAGGTCGAGTACAAGCCCGAGGGGCAGCGCAGTTGGCGCTGGGAGGTCCTGGTGAGCTCGACCAGGCTCAAGGTCGACTACATCGTCACGGACGATGAGGGCGTGCAGTTCCGGGTGGCAGCCTTCGCCAACTGGCGTAAGGCGGGCTTCTACCAGTACGACCTGCACGAGTGGCCCGCGATATGAAGACCACGCCCCCCATGCCGGCCACGACGTCCGCCAAGGAGCCCATCAAGGTGGTGGGCGACGTACTGCAGGCCGAGCTCGAGCTCGCGGCCGGCCAGGTCATGATCGGCGACGAGAAGTGGGACATCCCGGCAGCGCAGGGGCTCTACGTCGCGCTGCGCTACGTAACCCCTGGGCGCATCTTGGGGACGTCCAATTATTTTGACCCAGCGACGAACCAGGAGATCCAGGAAGTCTCCATGCAGCACGCCATATCCGTCGACGTGATGAGCTACGACGACAGCGCCCGGGTCCGCAAGGAAGAGGTCGTCATGGCCCTGGGCTCACAGGCCGCCGAGCTGGCCATGGTGGAGAACCGCATCAAGATCGCCCGACAGCCGTCCGCCCTCGTGGACGTTTCGGACGTCGAGCCCTCGGGCCGGCTCAAGCGTTACACGACCACCGTGATGGTCAACGCCCTGCACCGCAAGGTCAAGGCGGGCGCATTCATCGACAAGTACCCCAACGGCACGCCGTTCACGACGCCGGCGCCGTCGCCGCTGATCACAACCCCGGAGGTCACCCAATCATGAGCAGCTCTCCCGCCGTCGGCGTCTCCCTCGCCAACGTCATCTCCATCTCCGTGTCGGCCACGCCGACCGGCCTGGGCATCCCCAACGTCAACACCATCCTGCTAGCCTCCAAGGAGGCCCGGCCCGCCGGCTGGGCGCAGAGCAAGGTGTTCGGGATATACAAGGACGCGGCCGCCGTCGCCGCGGATTGCGGCTCGGAGTCCGAGGCCGCCGCCATCGCCGATGCCGTCTTCGCGCAGAACCCCAACATGCTGCTGACCAACGGGTACCTGGTCATAGCGCCGCGCATCGCCGCCGTGGCCGCCAAGAAGACGATCCAGGACATCCTCTACACGGCGATCGTAGCCGAAGAGGACGGCGACGACATCACCATCGCCTACACGACCGGGGCCACTCACGGGGCCGAGGTCGTCTCCGTGGCCGGCAGCGCGGTGAGCGTCCAGATCGCGTCCGGGGTGAGCACCGCCACCGAGGTCCTGGCCGCGCTGACCGCCTACAACGTGGCCCATCCCACTGCCCTGCTGCCGGTGTCCTTCAGCATCACCGGCACGGCGGGGACCGCCCAGGTCGCGGTGTCGGCCACCCACCTGGCCGGCGGCGTCGACATAGAGAGCATTGCGGACTGCATCGCCCGCATCGCGCCGAAGGTCTTCTTCTTCGGCATCCTCATCGACGAAGAGGTCGTCGACCTGGCGGGCCTGTCCACCTACGTGCAGACCCTGGACAAGGTCCTCGCCTACGCCTCCAGCGACGTCTCCGAGCTGGACCCCGGAGAGGCCCTGGACCTGCTGCGCACCGCGCTCAAGACCAACACCCGCGGCCTCTACTACGGCATGACGGCGAAACCTTGGATTTTCGCGGCCGCCTACCTCGGCCGCGCGCTGTCCGCGGACTTCGACGGCGGCCAGGTCGGGACCATGAACCTCAAGCAACTGGTCGGCATCGACCCCGACACCACCATCGACGACACCGTGCTCCTGGCGGCCAAGACCGCGGGCGTGGACGTCTACCCCTACGTGCAGGGCGTCCAGGAGGTCCTCACGAGCGGAGCCAACGCTTACTGGGACCAGGTCTACTGCCGCTACTGGCTGAAGTTCGCGCTGCAGGTGGCGGGGTTCAACTACCTGGCCGGCACCCTGTTCAAGATCCCGCAGACGGAGAGCGGAATGGACGGGATGAAGGACGCCTACCGCCAGGTGCTGGTCAAGGCCCTCGCCAACGGCTACGCCGCCCCCGGGAGCTGGCAGAGCTCCACGACCTTCGGGAGCCCTGTGGACCTGCGGCGCTGCGTGGCAGAGATCGGCTACTACGTCTACAGCACGCCGGTGGCGCTGCAGAGCTCCACGGACCGCGCGGACCGCAAGGCCCCGCTGGTCCAGATCGCCCTGAAGGAAGCCGGCGCCATCCACTCGGCCGCCGTCGCCGTCATCGTCAACCCCTAACGGAGGAGCAACACTATGGGCGACACACTCGTCGGCAGTGAATCCCTGGTCCTCAACGGCCACGTCTTCCACGACTTCGCGGACGGCAAGTTCGTGGAGGTCAAGTTCCCCAACGACCAGGTGCAGGCTAAGGCCTCGAAGAACGGAAACACGCTCTTCGCCAAGGACGAGAAGGGGCGCCTGGCCGACCTCACGATCCGCGTGCAGGTCGGTTCCGCGGACGACATCTGGCTCAACAGCCAGAAGTCCTCTTGCTTCTCCGACCTGCCCGGGTTCATCCTCATGCAGGGCTCCTACAACAAGCGCGTGGGCGACGGCAAGGGCAGCATCAAGACCATCATCTACCAGCTGCAGGCCGGCATCTTCAAGAAGGAGATCGAGGGGGAGAGCAGCGCGGAGGGCGACGTGGAGCAGGGCGTGGCCGTCTACCCCATGCAGTTCGCCAACGTCACCAGCCGGTCGATCCAGTAAGCCGCGGGGCAGGGAGGAGGGGAGATGGGGAGCAAGACGTTCACGCTGAAGTCCGGCGCGGTCCTGGTCGTAAACCCCGCGCCGTTCGCCGACGCCTCGGCACTGTTCAAGGCTGTGCTGCGCTCCTGCAAGGGCTCGGAGATCCCGGCCGAGCTCGCCAAGGTCGACTTCGCGGATCTGGCCAAGGACCCGGGCAGCCTGGCCGACCACAGCGGCGTCATCGGCCAGCTGGTCAACACGGTCCTTGGCGTGGCGACGTCTGACGAGGTGGAGGCCGGCCTGTTTCAGTGCGCCGCACGCGCGGCCTACACGCCGGCCGAGCAGAAGGCGGACCTGGCGCTGAAGGTCGCGCCGGCGCTGTTCGACGACGAGAAGTTCGGGGAGGCGGCCCGCGAGGACATGTTCGCCATCTGGGCGCGGATCCTGGAGGTCAACTGCCTCCCTTTCTTGCGACAGACCTTTTCGCGGTTGTCGGAGCGCCGCGCGACAGGCTCAAGCGGCCAAAAACCGTCATAAAGGCAGACGAGGCCACCTGTGTGGCCTGTCGGTTGGCGAAGTCGGGCTACTGGGGCGGTGACCCGGGGGCCGTGAAGCGGGCCCCGGTGGACGAGGTGATGGAAACCGTGCAGTACGAGGCCTTCACGGTGGAACTGGAGAGGGCCGCGATCGAGCTGAACAGGGAGGGCGGGAAGAAGTGAAGATCGGGGAATTGTTCGTCGAGCTGGGGATCACCGGCGACTCCGTCTCCCTGCGCGACTTCATCGGCAAGATGGGGGACCTCAAGGCCTCCACCATCGGTGAGCTCGCGGCGCTGACCTCCCTCGGCGCCGGCTTCATGGCCATGGCCGGCGAGTTTTCCAACGCGGCGGTGGGCTTCAAGCTCTTCGAGGGCACCACGGGCCTGGCCGCGGACGAGCTGCAGCGCTGGCAGCGCGTGGCCGACCAGGCCGGCAGCAGCGGCCAGGCCGTCCTATCCTCCGTGAGCAACCTGCAGGCGGGCCTGGCGCGCTTCCAGCTTGGCGACCAGAGCATCTTCAAGCCCTTCATGCTGCTGGGCATCGACCCGACGGGAATGGACGCGATCAAGCTGCTGCCCGTCCTGCGCAAGAAGTTCAGGACCCTGGCCCCGGCGCTGCAGAAGGAGATCGCGGGCATGCTGGGCATCGACCCGTCCCTGCTGCTGGTCTTCAACAAGACCGACGCGGAGTTCAGGAAGCTCCTGGCGTCGTACCAGGGGATGAACGCCGAGCAGCGCAAGCTGGGCATGGATATGCACGAGTCGATGAGCGCCTTTCAGGGTGCGCTGCTGCAGGTCAAGCGCAGCCTGGTCGAGTCGTTCGGGCCCGACTACGCAAAGATGCTGAAGGCCTCCGCGGAGTGGCTCAAGACCAACGAGGCCCAGGTCTGGGCGCTGCGCCTGGCCTTCGCGGCCATCGCCATCGCCGTCATACCGCTGGTGTTTTCCTTCGGCGCCCTGGCTGCTGCTGCGCTGGCCATCGGTTGGGCCGTGGAGAAGCTCTACGAGTACTACAAGAAGGGCGTGTTCAAGGAGATCGGCCAGGGGCTGAAGTCGTTCTGGGGCGAGGACGCCGACACGAAGATCAAGCAGATCGGCAGCGCGATGGACATAATGAACAGGGGATCGCTGAATCGCCCGAACGTGTTCGGCTCTCTCGGGATACCGCCGCTGTCGCCCACCCTGGCGATGGCTAGCGCTGGCGGGCCCGGCAACACCAAGATCGACGCTCCCGTCACCATCCACGCCGAGGGCGGCGACGGCCACGACATCAAGAACGCCCTGGAGTCCTGGTGGGGCAACCTGATGCACAAGACTCACCTGGAGCGCAACAATGGCCATCGGTGAGTCCAGCGCTCCCGCACAGAGCATCCCCGCCTACGGCGGCGACTACGCCAACTACGTCGCCGCGTCCAAGTTCTTCGCCGTGGCCAAGGACCACGAGATCAACGGCTTCGTCTTCGACTACGAGGGCCAGAGCGAGCTCGACAGCCAGGCCGACATCACGGACCACCCGACCGAGGAGAACACCCCGATCCAGGACCACATCGCGATCAAGCCCCTGCGGATAACCCTGCACGGCTTCCAGGGGGAGCTCTCCAACTCCGGGATCCAGAAGGTCATCGGCGAGCTCATCGGGGCCATGCAGAGCGGGATATCGATCGTGCCGCCCTACATCGGTCACTACACGCCGGCGGCGCTGGCCAAGGTCAACGCCGCGCTCTCCAAGGCCGCTAACATCGCCGTGCAGATCAACCAGGCCGTGCAGCGCGCCAACAAGCTCGTCTCCCTGTTCCGCTCCGCGCAGCCTTCCAACCAGGTCAAGGCCTTCATCGCCCTCAAGGGCATGCAGGCCACCAAGCAGGTCTTCGTCATCGGTACCCCGTGGGGATACTTCGACAACATGGCCATCGAGCGCGTGGTCATGATCCAGCCCGAGGACACCAACGACTGGAGCGACATCCGGGTCACGTTCAAGCAGATCACGGTGGCCAAGGCCGCGGTCAAGAGCAAGGCGACCGGGCCCGCGGCCGCGCAGCGGTCATCGAGCGTGAACCAAGGCAACACCAAGGGGACCAGTACTCCAGTGTCGGCGGTGGCCCCGTGAGGAAGATCGACAACGTGTCCAACGACCCGCACCAGGTCATCCAGCTGGTCCTGGACGACGGAACCGTGGCCACGGTCACCCTCGACTACAACCCCATGACGCAGCGGTGGGTCTTCAGCATCGAGCACCCGCGGATTCCGTCTCCGGCCAACGCCATCTACGGCCTGGGGGTTTCCTGCAACCCGAATCTGCTCCGGCAGTGGCGGAGCATCCTGGGCTTCGGCCTGGGCTGCATGACGACGGACAAGGTGGCCGACCCAGTCAACCAGCAGGACTTCGCCAACGGCCGCGCGGCGCTCTACGTCCTGGAGGCCGCGGACGTGGAGCAGGTCGAGCAGACGATCTTCGGAGTAGCGGTATGAAGCTCGGGAGGACCTACGAGATGACGGTGGAGGGCGTGACCGCCAAGCACACGGTCAAGTACCCGATCACGCTGACTATGGGGATAAACCGCCAGATCCTCTCCAGCTCGAGCACGGGGCGCTTCACCCTCTACAACCTCAGCCCGGACCGCCGCAAGGACATCTACCACGACATGTACGACTGCAAGGCCAGCAAAGACCGCCCCATGCAGCTGGTCTACAAGCACGTGGAGCTCAAGGCCGGCTACGAGAGCGACGGGGTGCTGCCCGTGGTCTTCAAGGGGAACATCGCGTCGGCCTTCTCCCACCGTCAGGGCCCGGACTGGCTCACGACCATCGACTGCTGGGACGGCGGCTTCGCCAGGGCCAACGGGGACATCAACATCAGCCGGCCGGCCGGCTACGGCCTCAAGGACTGCCTCAACGACCTGGTGGCGGCCCTGGCGCCGACCGTGGCCAGGGGCATCATCTCGTCCTCCTTCGTCGGCAAGCTGGCCAAGGAGAGGATATTCTCCGGCAACGCCTGGGACGAGTTGCAGGCTTTCATCCGGGATCTGGGGGCCGACCCTAGCCAGCCTAACGACGCCGAGGCCTGGATAGACCTGGAGAAGGTCAACGTGATGCGCCGGACCGATTCCCTGGCCGGCAGCTCCGGACTGCCGGTGATCTCGGCCGAGACCGGGCTGCTCAACACGCCCCGCCGGCAGGCCACGCTCCTGGAGGCGGAGATGGAGTTTGAGCCCCGCGCTACTCTGGGCATGATGGCTGAGCTCCAGAGCAAGGAGACTTACCTCAACGGCGACTACAAGACCATGGGCGTGCGGCACAACGGGATCATCAGCGCCGTGGTAAGCGGCGACCTGACGACGCGGCTGAATCTGTGGGTGGGGGTCAAGAAGTTCAACCCCGTGACCTGATATGCCACCTCCCGAGAAACTGACCCAGACGCCCGGCCTCTGCGAGGTCCTCGACTCCCTGGCTGACGAGGTCCGCTACGGCCTGCGCGTGATGATGCCCGGCGTCGTGCAGAGCTACGACCCGGACAAGCGCACGGCGAAGGTGCAGCCCTGCTTCAAGCGCGTGGGCCCGGACGGGGAGACCAGCTCCTACCCTCTCCTCGTGGACGTCCCGGTGTTCACGCTGCAGGGCGGCGGCGCCGCGGTCTCCTTCCCGATCTCGAAGGACGACGAGTGCGTGGTCATCTTCGCCGACCGCAACCTCGAGGCCTGGGCCAAGAACGGAGGCCAAGCGGCGCCGGCGGACGCCCGCTGCCACCACCTGAGCGACGGGATCGCGCTGGTGGGCCTCAACAGCCAAGCCAACGCCCCCCACCTGGCTCTGGCCGCGGACGAGGCTGGGCTGTCCGACGACAAGGCCGTGGTGGTCGTCAAGGGCGGCAAGGTCAGGGTGGCCAACGACCAGGCGGACCTCCTCACCCTTCTCAGCGACCTGGTCACACAGCTCCAGAACATGGATGCCGGCAACGGTGACAACAGCATCATCAGCCTGCTGGTCCAGCTCGTGACGATCCTCCTGGGCGCCACCACCGTGGGGGGGGACAGCTTCAGCGTGGCGACCAAGGCGCTGCTCACGACCCTCAACGGCAAGCTGGCCACGCTCTCGGCGTCGTCCCTCGCGAGCCTCAACCAGACGGCCACGAACCTCCCGAAGCTGCTCTACACGGCGGCGCCATGATCTTCAGGAACCTGGACGCCGGCGGCGACTGGACATTCGGCAAGGGCCGGAGCAACTACCTCCGCGAAGAGCGAGCCATCGAGATGAACATCCGGACCAGGATCCTCAGCTGGAAGGGGAACTGCTTCTTCGACGTCGACGCCGGCGTGGACTGGCGCCGGCGGCTGGACTTCGGGCAGCTCAAGAACCTGCCCGTCGAGATATCCATCCTCATCCTGCAGTCCTTCGGAGTGGTCGACCCGGGCGACGTGACCGCCACCTTCGACCCGGAGACGCGGAGGATGGCGATGACCTACGCTGGTGTCGAGACGATCTTCGGGGCCAAGTTATCCAACACCCTCGCGCTCGAGGCCGGGAGCTGAGATGCCGGACACACTAGATTTCAACGGGCTGCGGACCAAGACCGTCGCGGAGATCATCAACGATCTCATCAACGGACTTCCGGACGGCA
>JAPLKL010000020.1:26386-57676 GCA_026388095.1 Elusimicrobiota bacterium
GGTCTCAAGCAGATCTACGGCGACGACATCAACGTCGCCCAGAACTCCCCGGACGGCCAGTGGATCAACATCCTGGCCCAGGTCCTGGTCGACCACCGCGAGCTCCTGCAGGACATCTACGGGTCCTTCAACCCCGACTCGGCATACGGCGTGACTCTCGACCAGCGCGTGGCCCTCAACGGCATCAGCCGCAAGGTCGGAACCTACACCGTGGCCTACGTCATCATCACCTCGGACCGGGCGCAGACCTTGCCCGGGCTGGACCAGACCGCCTTGCCAGCATACAAGGTATCCGACGAGGCCGGCAACCAGTTCCAGCTGGTTGCCTCCCACACCTTCAGCGCGGCCGGCTCCGCCAGCCTGGCTTTCCGGGCCGTGAACATCGGCCAGGTGCTGACCACCCCGAACACCATCACCAACCAGATCACGACGACCCTGGGAGTGACCGCGGTGAACAACCCGGACACGTCCGGCGACGTCCCGGGGACGGACGAGGAGACCGACGCGCAGCTCAAGGCCAGGCGCGGCAAGAGCTTCTCCCTGGCGGCCACGGGGCCCGCGGACGCCATCCGGGCCGCCATCCTGGACATGGACGACGTCTCGGATGCGGCCGTGATCGAGAACGACACTGGAGACCCGGTAAACGGGGTCCCGGCGCACTCCATCTGGTGCATCGTCACGGGGGGCACTGAGGCGGATATCGCGCAGGCCATCTACAGCAAGAAGGCCCCAGGCTGCGGGATGAAGGGGTCCGTGACCCACGACATCACGCGACCGCAGGGCAACACCTTCACGGCTCAGTGGGACGTGTCCAGCACTCAGGCCCTGTACATCCAGTTCGCCATCGTCCCGCGGGTCGCCGGGTTGACCTTCAACAACGACGCCATCAAGGCCAGCCTGGCCGCGGCCATGGTCTACAAGCTCCTGCAGAACCCGAGCATCGGCGACGTGGTCATGGCCATGCAGACCATCGAGCCCAACGCCATCGTCACCAGCGTGGCCGTCTCCGTTGACGGAGATGACTGGCAGCAGGTCGTGACGCCGGACAGCGCAGACAAGTACTTCACCGTGGCCGTGGGGGACATCTCAATCTCATGAACACGTCCGAGCTGATCGCCTACTACGCGAGCCTGCTCATCATTCAGTACCGGATGAAGCCCAAGGCGCAGGCCACCGTCGTGCTCATGGCGGCCGAGGCGATCGCGGACCAGCTGTTCAGCGCGGTCCGGGACGGCTTCGACGTTCTCACCGCGGTCGGCGCTCAGCTCGACATCCTGGCCCGCTACGTGGGCGCGCAGCGGGGGCTCTACGGCCTCGACCTGAGCAAGACCTGGTTCTCCATGCCGCTGAGCACGGACGCGGACCACGACACGGTGCCGGGCTTCGCGACCGTGGACACGTCTCCGGTCCAGCAATACTTCATCACGGTCCCCGACTTCAACGTGCTGACCACTGAGCTCAACGACGGCGAGCTCTCGCTGCTCATCCAGTACCTGGCAGCCGTGGCGTCCTGCGACTACGCCCTGGCCACGGTCGACGCCATCTGCATGGCGTTCTTCGGCGCCGGCGTGACGGTGACGGACAACGGCGACATGACCATGACCTACACCTACGCCGCGGACCTGCCCAACGGGCTGTTCCACATCGTGAACTACATCCACAAGCTGCCCAAGCCCGCCGGTGTGGCGGTCATCGTGGAGGCGGCGGCATAGAGGAGCTATGGCAAAGATACCGCGCAAGGCGCTGACGGTCTTCGGGAAAGACGGGGGAGCCCCCTACTTCGAGCAGTTCGGATCCTTCGCCGCCGGCGGGTCCGTGCAGACCAAGGACGTCGAGGCGATCCAGGCTCTGGCCGCCTGGCGCAACGGCTGGCAGTCGGCCGTCCAACTGCCCAACAAGGCCCCGCTGATGGAGGACATGAACGCGCTGCTCTTCGTCCTGAGCCACCAGATCGCCAACATCCTGCAGGACGGGATCGTGGAGTGGAACTCGCTGACCAGCTATTACAAGGGGTCCGTGGTCAGGAGGACGGGGACCTTCGAGCTCTACGGGTCAGTCGCCGATGACAATATCGGGAACGCCCCGCCCGCGGGGGCCAGCAACGCCTACTGGACCTGGCTCAACCCCGTCATCGTCCCGCAGCCCACAATCCCGGCCGGGACCATACTGCCGTTCGCCGGGGACGCAGCTCCCATGGGGTTCCTCCTGTGCGACGGCGGCGTGGACAACGACTCGGCCCACCACGACCTCTACCTGGCGATCGGCACCAGCTGGGGCAACGGGACCGGCGCCGCGGGCTCATTCAACCGGCCCGACCTCCGCGGCGTGACCCTGCGCGGCGTCAACGACATGGGCAGCGGCGACGCCGCGGACGCCTTCGCCGACCCGGACAAGGCCACCCGCGTTGCCAGGCACGCCGGCGCGACGGGCAACAACGTGGGCTCTTACCAGGAGGGCCAGAACGAGGCCCACACTCACACGACGGGCGTGGTGGCCAACGCGGGCGCTGGAGCTGGGCCTTACCCGGGCAACCTTTGCGTAAGCGGAGACACCGGCTCTGCCGGCGGATACGAGGCGCGCATGAATAACGCAGCCGTTTTGTACATCATCAAAACCTAACGAGGAGACCATGAAAAAATTGATAGCCGCCGCAATGCTGGGCGCCCTGGCGTTCTGCGCCGGGCTGGCCCACGCCGACACCACTACCACGGTCCTGGCCAACGAGTCCGCGCTGGCCCGCGACCTGACCTACCAGATGGACCTGCAGACGCTGGGGATCGGCAACCTCTCCGCCGTGGTGTCCTACACCTCCGCGACCCTGCCGGCGAAGACCTTCAGCGACGCTCCCCACGCCACAGGCACCGTCACAGTGGTGGCGCCTTCGGCGCTGAGCACGGCCGCGGCCACCAACCAGGTCACCGTGGTGTCCACGGCCGGCCTGGCCGGCGGCTACATCACCATGCCGGGCTACGTTTGGCAGGAGGGCGTCCACTGGAAGAAGGGCGCCACCACCGCGGCCACCGCTACCAACATTGCGACGCTCCTGCAGGCCAAGGTGCCGTGGATCCGGGCCCGGGCGGTCGGCTCCGTGGTCTACGCGACGGCGGCCTACACGGGCACGTCCTACAACCAGGCGCTGACGACCAACAAGTCAGTGAACCTGACCATCGCCCACGCGACCTTTACGGGCGGGCAGGACACCGCGGTTCTCTCCATCAACGGAATCCAGTTGCGGGCCAATAAGGACTGGTCCCCGGCCGGCAACGCCACCGCGGTCGGCGCGGCCATCGCCGCAGCCATCGCCGCCAACAGCTCACTCAACGCACTCGTCACCGCCTCGGCCGACTCGGGGGCCATCACCCTGACCGCCAGGGCTGCCGGCACCGGGGGCAACTACTCCCTGGTCACCACCACGGCCGCGGCGCTCTCCGTCTCCGGAGCGGCCATGACGGGCGGAACCACCCCGCCGTTCGTGATCGGCGGCTCGGCCATCGCCATCCCCGCGCACGGCTTCACCCTGAGCCTGCCGCTGCTCTACACCCAGGCTGCCGGCAAGCCCATCGGCGGGCTGACCGACCAGACCACCTACTACGCGGCGCCAGTCAACGCCGGCAGCGTCAAGCTGGCCAGCAGCAAGGCCAACGCCGTGGCTGGGACCTACATCGTATTCACCGCGTCGAGCGCGCCGACCAACACCTACACGCTCACGCCGCTGGCCATCTCGGGGACTCCGAGCTTCAAGTGGCAGGTCGCCGACAGCACCAACTCCTGGTCCGACGTGTCCGGGACGGCAGTAACGATCAACAGCTACAGCAGCCCGGCCGCGACGGCCACCGCCTTCCTGGGGTCCCCGACATCCAGGTATGTGCGCCTCAACGTGACCGCGCCGACCACCGGCGGGCTCTACCTGCGCGCCACGGTCATCGGCGGCGCGGCTGCGTCCTACGTCTACAAGACGGGCGACACCATGAGCGGGCCTCTCGTGCTCACCGGGTCCGGCGCGGCCGGCCGCGTCACTGCGGACGAGGTCGTGGCCAACACGTTCACGGGCGACGGCTCGGGCATCACCGGAGTCAGCGCCAGTGATGTAGCGGCGGAGGATGTCCAGGCCGGTTCGTTGGGCTCGGACGTCATCGCCTCGTCCGTTGCCGCCGGCGCCGTGGGCACGCAGCAGCTCGCCGGCAGCATCCCGGACTCCAAGCTGGCGCAGCTCACCACGGCCGGCAAGGTCGCTCTCTCCGCGCTCGCGAGCGGGACGCTGGACCCGGCCGTCAAGATCACGACCGGCAACGTGGACGGGACCAACGGAGCCGGGCAACTCCTACAGATCGATGGCTCTGGAGCCCTGCCCGCCGTCAACGGGGCCGCACTGACCAGCGTCTCGGGGACCGACTCCTCGAAGGTGGCGAAGACCGGGGATACCATGACCGGGACTCTGACGCTATCGGGCCCAACCGCTGATATCGTCAGCGGTTCGAGCATCACGGCCTCGGCGTTCTTCGGCGACGCCTCGCACATGAGCGGACTTCCGTCCGGCGGGGGAATCGAAGGAGCTTGTGTGGACGGGGATGTGCTTATCAGCACCGGAGGGAAGGCAGGGTGCGTTGGCCAGGTATTTCGCTACGAAATAAACAATGGACCAACATCTCTGACACTCCAAAGGACTCTCAATGTGCCGCAGATAGCTATGGGAGCTTCTGCCAACAACAACCTGAATTGGGGAGCCGACTACATAGGATACACGGCGAGCGGAGGTCCCAGGCTGAATTTTACAAACGGCCTGAATGTATATGGCTACGGGGATAGCATCTTGAGAATCCTCGGGGGTGGGTTTCAGATGGAATCTCCTCTGACCTTTTCCGGGGGAAAGTTCATTCCCCCCATTCATACAATCGCTGAGCTCCAGGCTATAACTCCAGGATTGGGGGAAACATACATCGTGTCAGACGGAGTCGTGCCCTACAGCCTCGCCGTCGGAACGGCTGCCGCGCCCGGAGCCTTCGGCGTCATCCCCCTGACGGAGTTCAAGTAGGAGGGACCTTGCTTATCGAAGCCGGCATACCGCCTGGCAGCACGGCCTACGTCGTCATTCACAACCTGGATACCGGCCAGGTCTGGAACGTGGAGACCATGGCGTGGGAGGACTTCGACAACTCTCATTGGGAAAAATACGCCGTCATGCTCCAACAACAGGGGTCATCGAGGTACTACAGCGCGGAGCATCCTTGCGCCGACCTATCGGTGATGATGAGCGAGATGATATTCACTCAGGTCGGGGTTGCCCCAGCCATCAGCGATCCTTCTCCCCAGGCTGTGATGTCACGCGCGCAAGGAGGTCCGATCGGGTCAATCAGGGGCAGCGTCCTGGCGGCCGAGAACCTGCGGACGAACCTCCTTACGATGGCACGGGGCGCCGCGGCGGCAGGGACTCTCTCCACCACGCAGATGACGACCGACCTGGCGGACACCTCCGACGGGGTGTATGTGGGGCGCCTCATCATCTGGACCAGCGGGGCGCTGTTGCGCCGGGTGGCCTACATCAGCGGCTACGCGGGGGAGACCAAGAAGCTGACCTTCGGAGCCATGCCGGCGGCGCCCTCGGAGGGGGACACGTTCCTGGTCATATGATCCAGCTCACGGCGCCGCGCGGCGGGGGGGTCGGGCGAGCGTACCTGCAGGCGCGCCCGGCGGCCGTCTCCCTGACGTTCCCCCCTGCGGCCGCCGGCGCCGCCGGCGGCGTGGGCGCCACGGTCACTACTCGGTCGTCTTACGGCCTGTCCGCCACCACCGGGATCACCTACACCCTTCCCGTCATCCAGGTCGCGAGGATATAGCATGGACGAACTCCAGGGACTGCAGTCGTGCCAGCAAGGTGACGTCGGCCTCGGCATCGTCGTAGCGGTCGTGGACTCCGATGAGGCGCCCATCGACCTGCGGGCGGCGACGTCCAAGGTCATCCGGCTGACCGCTCCGGACGGGATATCGCAGGACAAGGATGCCGCATTCTCGACCGACGGGAGCGACGGCCAACTGGTCTACGTCACGCAGGCCGGCGACCTGGCCGAGGCCGGTGCATACTCCCTGCAGGCCATCGTGGCCGTCGGCGGCCAGGCGCTGTCGACGAAGGTCTCCACCTTGCAGGTCCTGGAGAACCTCCCGGCTCCGGCGGAGCCCGAGGCCTGACCATGGACGCCGAGACCAGGAACGCCCTGACCCAAATCCAGAGTGAAACCTCCAGAGCCTTGAGCTCCCTGCAGAAGGAGGTTCTCAACGCGATAGGGGACCTAAAAGGCGATATCGGTGGAATCAAGGCCGGACAATCCAGCGCGCTGGCCTACACCAAGTCGGTGTCGTTGAAGCACGAGGCCTGTGAGCGGGAGTTCCAGGCCCACCGCCGCGACCAGGCGCGCCACGTGAGCGAGGAGCTCCACGCGACTCCGGGCAAGCTCGACGCGCACATGGACGACACCGAGGCCCACGGCGTGAAGGCCACGCGCCAGGTCGGCATGACCATGAGCGCGTGGATCAACGTGGCCTGCGCGCTCTTCATTGCCGCATTGACGTTCATCCAAGTTAGGGAGGCAAAACTCAATGTTCAAGCCACTCAGCCGTCTGCTCCTGCCGCTGCTGCTCCTGCTCGCTCCGGTCGCCACTGAGGCGCAGGTCATCGCGCCGGCGGCCAAGCCCGGCGTCCACTACCTGCGGTGGATGGACCCGGCGCACCTGCAGACTTACGAGGCCGCCAACTTCCCGGTGAAGGGCGGCAGCACCCTCGGCAGTCTGGACATCGAGTGGATGACCCACGAGGGAAAGGACGGCACCATCATCCCCGACTCCTGGCAGAATTGGATACGCCCGGTGGACTGGGCGCTCACCGCTGGCTGCGGTGGCGGGTCCAAACTCAAGTGCGGCCCCGGATTCGCTGTCAACTTGCTCCCGTCCGTGGTGACCTTCGCCCTGGGCCGCGCAGGATCGAGCAGCAGCCCGGGCGTCGAGGCCTTCAAGCAGGCCGCCACCGCGGGCCTGGCCATGCCTGGCGGGACGACCCTGGGCTGCGCCATCGGCTACAAACTCATGCCCGGCGTCATCGACGACGGGCACTTCCAGAACTTCCGGGCCATGTTCCCGGAGCAGGGGTTCTTGCCGAACATCGCCGCGGCGTCCTACATCTCGGCGAGCTCTAGCCTGCGCTTCGGCGGGCCGAAGCTATAACGGAGGAACCATGCACGTCAACCTGGATTCCCTGCTGGCTGCCGCCGGAGTATTCTACCACGCGCACCCGGTCCTGGCCCTGCTCATCGCGGCCGCGGTCGGGACCTTCGGCAAACCGCTGACGGGCCTGGTCTTCGGGCAGCTCACGGCCTGGTGCTTTGGCCTGACCGCCTGGGCGATCCCTCCGATGACCGCATGGGTCGGCCGCGTCATGGCCCTCATCTTGGCCCACCCGCTGCTCCGGCAGTTCGTGGTGGAGAACCACAATGCCATCGACGCCCTGCTCGAAGCCTTCGACGCGGCCCTCTGCGCCATCGCCCTGGCCCTCAAGACCGCCATCGAGGACGCGGTGGACCACGCCGCGGACCCGCAGCTGGCCGCCGCGCCGCAGCAGCTCCCGCAGGCGCCGCCGGCGACGGCCGCCCAGGGCCAAGCCTGGCCGCCGCGGCCGGCTGACGCGCCGCCGGCAGCTCCCCCGAGCGACTCGCGATGAAGTACGGCGTCCTGACGCGCACTCGCACCAACGACGAGGGCACCGTTGGGTCCCTGGTCATCTACGAAGACGAGCAGAAGACGCGCAAGCTGCTCGGGTGCGTGACGCAGGAGCCCCCCTGGCGGTGGAACGCGCCGGAAGTCAGCTGCGTCCCGGCCGGCCGCCTCTTGTTCAAGGAGCGGTTCGACAGCCCGAAGCACGGGCACGTCTACCAGGAGTGGGACGATCCCAGCACCCCCCAACGCGAGGACGTCCCCGGAAGGCCTTATATCCAAATCCACGCTTTGAACCTGGCTGGGGACACGCGCCTTGGCTTCGTGCGGCAGTCGGACGGCTGCCTGGGCCTGGGCCGCTCCGTGGCGTTGTTCAAGGCAGGCACCCAGCCCGCCGGCGCCAAGGACCAGCACGGCGTCACCGAGTCGGGCCCCACGCTGGCCGAGTTCATGGCCGTCATGGCAGGCGACCTGCTGCAGCTGAATATCCAGTGGGCCCCCGGCGTGATGCCGCCGATGAGTGCGTAAGATGGTGGCCAGGGATGAGCGAGCCCAAGCTCCACAGGATCGAGGACTTGCGGCGAAGCTATATCTCCTGCGCCTGTGGGGGCTGGAGCCTGAAGCTGGACCGCAGCTGCACCCTCCACGGCGCGGAGCGGGTCAACCACCTGATAGACTCGTGGCTGCGCCATAAAGCGGAGCAACCCGCCAATGCACAGGATAGCCCGAGCCATGCTTCGGCGCCGGAGTGAGCAGCTCCGGGCCGGGCTGCGCGGCAACAGGACGGTCCGCTACGTCTGGTCCATGGTCAAAGGATTGACCTGGGGGCTCGCCCGCTGGAGGCCTGGCCGGCCCAAGATCTAGGCGCGCACCTCCTCGCGCCGCCGCCCCGGTACTCCCTGCCGGGGCGGTTTGTTTGCAGGTGGTCGTTTTTGAGCAGCCTGGCAGCCGTCGCGGGGCCGTCCTGGAGCCGGAGCGCGCGGGTAGCCCCCCAGGCAGCCTGGGCGGAACAGGGGCCTCCTGGGGCATCCTGGGTCCGTGGGGGGAGTATGGGGGGAGCGGCCCCAGATGCGACATCACAGACACACGAAACAAACGGTTTAAATGACCTTTTAGGCCAGGTCCCCAAGGGATACGCCTAGCCCGTCGGGGGTGAGCTTGCATGGCATGCAAGAGGTCGTCGGTTCGAGCCCGACTAGGTCCACCAATTTGCAGGAATTTCCGGAGCGAGCCGTAAGCCGCACCCTCGCCTAAACCCAAAGAACGGTCTGCACGGCCGCTGGTTCGGTCCGCGTCCCCGCGACCAAAGATTGACGGACAGGCGGGAAGGTGCTACCATCGGACGATGGCGGAAGTGCTGTTCGTCGATGACGATGCGGACCTGACCACGCTGATGGCCCACTCCCTGAGCAAGGCCGGTCATCATGTCGCCACCTGCGCGTCTGGACTGGAGGCGCTCAGCAGATTGGGCATCGAGCCCAATGATGCCTCCGCCAAATCCCCCGACCTCTTGGTCCTGGACATCATGATGCCCAAGGCGGATGGCTATGTGGTCGCAACCCTCATCCGTAACACCCCGCACACCCGGAATATCCCCATCCTCGTGGTCTCGGCTCTGCACGAGATGAGCCGCAGTTTCACGGCCACGGTCCGGGTGGACGGCTTCCTCCCCAAGCCCTTTTCCCTGGAGGACCTCATCGGCAATGTGGCGAGGATCCTCGACCAAGGCAAGGCCCGGGCCTGAGTCCGTGCCGCTTCCCGGAGCGCGCCGGGGTGAGCCCGATCGCTTGACGTCCCCTCATCCAAGCGGTATAACATGCTTCAGCAGTCCAGGATGCCGGAGGAGGCCAAACCCATGAGAACGATGCTATTGGCGGCGTGCGCGGCGGCGGTGCTGGCTATGAATGGAGCGCAGTCCTGGGCGGCCGAGGCCCCAGCTCCCGCCGGGAAGGGGGGCGGCGCCCTCGACACGCTGGTGACGGTCCGCGTGAAGGGAGTGCCGATCGCCAGTTTCCTAGACAATATCTCCGCGCAGGCCAAGGTGAATTTCATCATCACCGAGGGGGTCGAGGACAAGCAGGTCACGGCCTTCCTGCAGAACGTCACGGCACGGGAGGCGCTCCAGGTCCTGCTGGAGATCAAGGGTCTGACCTACCAGCAGCTCGGGAGGACCAACACCTACATCATCGGTCCTCGGACCAACGCGGTCGAGGCCGTGGCGACCCGCATCTACATGGTGAATCATGTCGAGTTCGAATCCTTCAAGGGGGATGCCCCGATCGTTCAGGCGGTGCGGAGCGTGCTCAGCAAGGTCGGCAGGGTCGTGGCCGACCCCCAGACCAACGCGATGGTGGTCACGGACTTCCCTGACGTCTTCCCGCAGGTCGAGCAGGTCATTGCGGCGCTCGACCAGCCCGCCCGAAAAGTCAAGGGAAAATGAGCCCTGCTCCTCGCACCAACGCCCCTAGCGTCGGCGGGCTGCCGGTCTAGGCCTTTTTCCTGCGCTCGCCTCGCGCCTCGAGCGTAGCCTCGTAGAGGTTGAGGATCGTATGAGCGTGGCCCTTGGCCTCATCATCGGAGAGGCGGCTGGTCGTCGCTTGGATGCTCCCTTCATTCCCTTTCTGGGGGACCCGGGTCAGTGCTGCCACGAGTTTCTTGAACTCGTCCCGCTTCCCCGCTGGCAGGTTCTCCGGCTTGATGTGGATCAGGTTGTAGATCGCTGCATTGAATAGCCGTTGCTGCAGTGTCCCCGTGCTCATCAGCGAACGCACGGCATCGTGAAGCTTCTCCCAACCGTATTCCAAGGGCATGGACTCCCTCCCGCGTCTTCGGCGATCCCAGCTCTCCCCGCAGTCGAACCGGGGCTTCGGATCAGCCGCCGGGATTCGTGTTCGTGTTGGTGTTGGCGTTTGTGTTCGTGTTCCCGGTCGCCGTCCCGGAGCTGACGTCCACGCACTTCATGACGATGGTCTCTCCGCCGCCGCAGCCGCTGCCCGACTGCGAGGCCGACAGGTCCGGAGTCTCGACCTGGTTCGAGGCGCATTGGGCGTGCTGGATCTTCGGGCCGTCGGAGCATGCGGCGGCGGCCGCGCCGATGAGGGCCGCCAGAACGACGAGATTCCAAGATGCCATAAGGTTCTTCATGGGGTATGCCTCCTAGACATGGTAGTTTAGTGCTGTGAAAAGTCCCTGTCAAGACGCCGCTGCGGCGGGGGGGGAAATTGGCATGTGTCCCGCAAAGAGCTAAAATACTGTTCCCGCAGCCATGCAACTCGGAGTCAAGGACGCCGCGCGCCTTCTGGAAGTCCCGGAGAAGACCATCTACCTCTGGATCGAGGAGGGGAAGCTTCCCGCCAAGCGCGTCAGCGACCAGTATCGCTTCAACCGCGCGGAGCTCCTGGAATGGGCGACCGCGCAGAAGGTCAGGGTGTCGCCGGACATCTACCGCGAGGTGGACGAGGGCCTGCCCACCCTCTGGGAAGCGCTGGCGGCCGGCGGCGTGCATGGCGTGGTCAGGGTCAAGGACAAGGCCGAGGCGCTCAAGGCCATCGTGGGGCTCATGCGCCTTCCTGAGGATGTGGACCGCGGTTTTTTGCTCGAGATGCTCGTGGCTCGGGAAGCCCAGGCCTCGACCGGGATAGGCGAGGGGGTGGCCTTGCCGCACGTGCGCAACCCCATGGTCCTGCCGGTGGAGCGGCCCATGGTCTCGTTGTGCTACCTGGACCCGGCCGTCGATTTCGCCGCGGCCGACGGCCGGCCCGTGCATGCCCTTTTCACCGTCGTGAGCACGAGCATCCGCGGCCACCTGCACCTCCTCTCCCGCTTGGCGTATGCCCTGCGCGAGGAGTCCTGCAAGGCCTTGCTGGCCAAGCGCGCCGACGAGACGGAGCTGGTCGCCGAGCTGCGCAGGGTCGAAGAGCTTCTCATAAGGAGAAATCCTTAGGATGGGAAGCATACTCCTCGCCGCGGGCCTCTTGGTGCTCGGTGGAGCGGCAGCGCTGGTCTCGGCCAAGAACGCGCGCTGGGCGAGCCTTTTCGGGTCCGGCGGAGCGATCCTGGGCGCCTGCGTCGGGCTCATCCCTGCCTGCGCCGCTCTGGCGGGCCGGCCGGTCCAGCCTCTGCGCCTGGCCTGGGGCCTGCCCATCGGCTCGTTCGCTTTGGCCTTGGACCCTCTCTCCGCGTTTTTCGTCGTGGCCATCCTGGGGCTCTGCGCCTTGGCCGCGCTCTACGGCGCCGAGTACCTCCAGCCCTACGCCCTGCGCCGGCCCCTCGGCGCCTGCTGGTTCTTCTTCGATCTGCTCGCCGCGAGCATGCTCATGGTGGTGGTGGCGCGCGACAGCGTGCTCTTCCTCATCGCCTGGGAGGTCATGGCGCTGGCTTCCTACTTCCTGGTCACCTTCGAGGATGAGCAGGAGAGCGTCCGGCAGGCCGGCTGGACCTACCTCGTGGCTACGCATCTGGGCACGGCCTTCCTGCTCCTGTTCTTCATGCTCCTGGCCAGGCAGGCCGGCACCACGGACTTCTCCGCGGCCCCCGTGATGCCCGCCCGGCTGGCTGGGGCCGCTTTCGTGCTGGCGCTCATCGGCTTCGGCACGAAGGCGGGCTTCATGCCCATGCACGTGTGGCTTCCGGAGGCCCATCCGGCGGCCCCCAGCCATGTCTCGGCGGTCATGTCCGGGGTCATGATCAAGACCGGCATCTACGGGCTCATGCGCGCGCTGACGCTGCTGGGCGCGCCGCCGGCCTGGTGGGGCTGGTCGCTGGTCGTCGTCGGGGCGGTCTCCGGCATCCTGGGCGTGCTTTTCGCCTTGGCCCAGCATGACCTCAAGCGCCTCCTGGCCTACCATAGCGTGGAGAATATCGGCATCATCGCCTTGGGCCTGGGCGTGGGGCTGCTGGGACGGGCGCACGGCCTTCCGCTGGTGGCCCTGCTCGGTTCCGGCGGGGCCTTGCTGCACGTGCTCAATCATGCGCTCTTCAAAGGCCTGCTCTTCTTGGGCGCCGGTTCCGTCCTGCACGGGGCCGGCACGCGCGACATGGAGCATCTGGGCGGCCTGCTCAAGCGCATGCCCTGGACCGGGACCTGCTTTTTGGTCGGAGCCGCGGCCATCTGCGGCCTGCCCCCGCTCAACGGCTTCGTCAGCGAATTCCTGATCTACCTGGCCGCCTTTTGCGCCGTGGTGCATGGGCAGGCCTTAGCCGGCGCGGTGGTCATCGCGGCGCTGGCGCTCATCGGCGGCCTGGCTCTGGCGTGCTTCACCAAGGCGTTCGGCGTGGTGTTCTTGGGCGAGCCGCGCGGCGCGGGTGCCGCGCAGGCGCACGAATGCGGCCTGGCCATGCGCCTGAGCATGGCACTGTTGGCCGCCGCTTGTGTGCTCGTGGGCCTTTTTGGAGCGGTGGCGCTGTCCTGGTCATCCGAAGCCGTGGGCCAGTTGGCAGGGTTGTCGCCGGCTGAGTCCCCCGCGTTGTGGGAGGGCGCCTTGGAGCCCCTGCACGCAGTCTCAGCCGGGGCCGCCGTGCTCCTGGGACTGCTGCTCCTGGCCGCGGCTTTGCGCGCCTGGTTGCTGCGCGGCCGCGAGATCGGCCGCGGCCTCACCTGGGACTGCGGCTACGCCGCGCCCAGCGCGCGCATGCAGTACACGGCCTCATCTTTCGCCCAGCCCATCACAGGCTTGTTCTCGGCCTTCCTGCGCACGCGCGAGCGCGCCTCGGGCCCCGAGGGCTATTTCCCCGGTCCCTCGGCCTATGCCACCGAGACCCCGGACGTGTTCCACGAAGGTCTCTACCGGCCGGTCTTTGCGGGCGCATTGAAGGCCGCGTTGCGGCTGCGCTGGCTCCAGCACGGCCGCATCCAGCTCTATGTCCTCTATATCGCCTTGACCTTGCTGGTCCTGCTGGTCTGGAGGCTCGGATGCGGCTGAGCGCCCTGCACCTGCCCTTGGCCCTGCTTTGCGCGCCCCTGCTGCCGGGGATCATCAATCGGGTCAAGGCTTTTTTTGCGGGGCGCACGGGACCGAGCGTGCTGCAGCCCTATCTCGACATCCTCAAGCTCATGCACAAAGGCGCGATGTACAGCCGCACCACGACCTGGGTGTTCCGCGCCGGCCCCATCGTCGCCTTGGCCTCCACGACGCTGGCGCTCACGCTCCTACCTCTGGGCGGTTTGCCCGCCTTGTTGGCCTTTCCGGGAGACCTCGTGCTCTTCGCTTATGTCCTGGCCCTGGGGCGCTTCTTCACGGTCGCGGCCGCCCTGGACACCGGCTCGGCCTTCGAGGGCATGGGCGCCAGCCGTGAAGTGTGGTTCGCGGCACTCTCCGAGCCCGCCTTGCTGTTGGGCCTGGCGGCCATGGCCAGGCAGGCGGGCAAGCTCTCGCTGACCAGCCTCTATGTGGGGCTGGAGCCCGCGGTCCTGCTGGAGCCTGGCGGGCCGGCCCTTCTGCTGGTCGTGGCCGCTCTGCTGATCATCTTCCTGGCGGAGAACTCGCGCATCCCCTTCGACGATCCGAACACGCATCTGGAGCTCACCATGATCCATGAGGTCATGGTCCTGGACCACGGCGGGCCCGACCTCGGCCTCATCCAATACGCCGCGGCCCTTAAGATGTGGGTGCTGGGAGCCCTGGCGGCCGGACTCCTGCTGCCCGTGCGCACGGGCCTGCCTTGGCTGGACCTGCTGGCCGGACTCTGCGGCCTGTTCGTGGTGGCGCTGTTCACCGGCGTGGTGGAGTCCGTGATGGCCCGCCTGCGCCTGACCCGGGTCTCCCAGCTCCTGGCCGCGGCCGCCGCCTTCTCGGTGCTGGCGCTGATGCTCGTGCGGAGCGCCCCATGACTTTCTGGGTGGAGAGCCTCGTCATACTCGTGGTCCTCTCCAACCTGCGCGTGCTGGGCGCCAGCCGGCTTTCCGCCTGCATCCAGACCGTGGCCTTCCAGGGCGCCTTGCTGGGCCTGCTGCCCGTGCTGGCCAACCTCGACGCCCTGAGCACGCGCCTGCTCCTGCAGGCCGGGGCGAGCACCTTCCTCAAGGCCGCGGTGTTCCCGTGGCTGCTGGGCCGGGCTTTGCGCCAGGCCGGACTGCAGAGGGAGGTGGAGCCTTTCGTGGGGTTCACGGCGTCTCTCGCGGCCGGCATATTGTTCCTCGGAGCCGCCCTGTGGCTCGGCGCGCGCTTGCCCCAGGCCGGGCCGGAGGAGCTGCGGCGGCTGGTGCCCACGGCCCTGTTCACCATCTTCGTCGGGCTTTTCGTCATCGTGAGCCGGCGCCAGGCCGTGACCCAGGTCCTGGGCTACCTCATCCTCGAGAACGGCATCTACGCCTTCGGCATGGCCTTCGCCGAGCATCAGCCGCTGCTGGTCGAGCTGGGCATCCTTCTGGACGTGTTCATGGGGGTCTTCGTCATGGGCATCACCCTCTTCCATATCCACCGGGAGTTCGACCACCTCGACACCGACCGGCTGACGGCTTTGAAAGACTGATGATTCCGAGATTGGGGACACAATACTTGATTCAAGCATCCTGCCATAGGTCGGGAGGGGAATTAAGTATTGTGTCCCGGAATTCAAGATGATCTGGGCATTGCTGGGCGTACCTATGGCGGCGGGCGCGGCGGCTTTCTTGATACGGCCGGACCGCCCCCGGCGCCTCCTGCTCCTGGCCGCGGCTCTGGCCCACGCGGCGCTGACCGCCGCGTGCTGGAGGCTGCTGCCGGGCCCCGCCTTGGGAGGTTATCTCGAGCTCGACGCGGCGGGGCGGCTTTTCCTGAGTTTGACCAGCGTTCTGTTCTTGGCCGCGGCCGCTTATGCGGTGGGGTTCCTGAGGTCGTCGGGCCACTCGAAAGAGGAAGAGGATGAAGAGGGCTTCCTTTTCGACAACGCGCCGGAAGCGGTGTTTACCGGCTGCCTCCTGCTGTTCTTGGGCACCATGAGCCTGGCCGCGCTCAGCCAGCATTTCGGCCTTCTCTGGGTGGGCATCGAGGCCACCACCTTGGTCAGCGCGCCGCTCATCCACTTCCACAGGCAGAGGCGCTCCCTGGAGGCCACCTGGAAGTACCTGCTCATATGCTCGGTGGGCATCGCCTTGGCCCTGCTGGGCAACTTCTTCCTGGCCGTGGCCGCGCGCCTTCACCCGGACCTGCTCATGACCGGCCGGGAGCTGGCCGCGCACTCCGCGGAGCTGGACTTGCCCTGGCTCAAGGCGGCGTTCATCCTCTTCTTGGTGGGCTACGGGACCAAGATGGGGCTGGCGCCGCTGCACACCTGGCTGCCGGACGCGCACAGCGAAGCGCCTTCCGTGGTCTCGGCTTTGCTCTCCGGGGCCTTGCTCAACTGCGCTTTCCTGGCCCTGCTGCGCGTCAACGCCGTGCTCTGCGCCGCGGGGCTGGCGGATTTCACCGGCGGCCTCTTCATGGGATTCGGGCTGCTTTCCATGGCCGTGGCCGCGGCCTTCATCATCGGGCAGACGGATTTCAAGCGCATGCTCGCCTACTCCAGCGTGGAGCACATGGGCGTGCTGGCCTTCGGCGTGGGCCTGGGCGCCGCGGCCCCGGCCGCGCTGCTCCACGCGGTCAACCACTCCCTGACCAAGGGCCTGTTGTTCTTGACCGCGGGCAACATCTTGGCCGCGAGCCGGACCAAATCGGTGAGCGAGGTCCGGGGCCTCCTGCGCGCCTTGCCGCGCTCCGGAGTCTTGTGGCTGGTGGGCTTCTTGGCCATCACCGGCTCCCCGCCTTTCGGGCCGTTCGTGAGCGAGCTTTGGATACTGCAAGGGGCCCTGGCCCGGCACCGGGGCGGCCTGGCGGCGCTTTATCTGGCGCTTCTGGCCGCGGTGTTCGTGGGCATGGCCACCATCGTGCTCAAGATGTCGCATGGGGAGCCTTGCGAGCGGCTCAAGGACCTGCCTGCCGATGACGAGGATCCCTGGCGCTTCTGGCCTCCGGCCGTCCTGGCCGCGGCCGTGCTGGTGCTGGGGCTCTGGGTGCCTCGACCGCTGCTCCAGGCCGTCAAGGAAGCCGCGGCCGTGCTGGGGGCGCGCTGATGGTCCGCGGACTCGCCTTGCGCAACGGTCAAGCCGTCCCGCTTGCCAAGGTCCCGATTCTCGCCGCGGCGGAGTTCCGTGACGCTGTCCTGGGGGCCGTCGGCGCGGGCTGCCGCCTGAGCGCATTCCTCGGCCGGAGGCTGGCCTCCGGCGGGGTCGGTCTGCTCGCGGTTCTGGCCGACGACGCCGAAGGGGTCCTGTCCTTGCTGGGCGCGGAGCCGGCGCAGAGCTTTCCTGCGCTGACCCCGGTGTGTCCGCAGGCCCACCTTTTCGAAAGAGAGATCTTCGAGCAGCACGGAGTCAGGCCGATGGGGCATCCCTGGCTCAAGCCCGTGCGCTTCCCGCCGGGGGGCACGGCGGCCTGCGGGACGATGGATTTCTACCGGGTGCATGGGGAGGAGGTCCATGAAGTGGCGGTGGGGCCGGTGCATGCGGGGGTCATCGAGCCCGGGCATTTCCGCTTCCAATGCGCCGGCGAGGTGGTCAAGCACCTGGAGATCTCCTTGGGCTATCAGCACCGCGGCGTGGAGCGCGCGCTGCTGGGCGGACCGGACCGGCGCAGCATGCATCTGATGGAGACGCTCGCTGGAGACACCACGGTGGGCCACGGCTGGGCCTACTGCCAGGCGGTGGAGGCTCTGGGCAAGGCCGAGGCGCCGCCGCGGGCCCTGGCCTTGCGCGCCGTGGCGCTGGAACTGGAGCGCGTGGCCAACCACATCGGCGACCTGGGAGCCTTGGCCGCAGACGTGGGGTTCTTGCCCACACAGTCCTATTGCGGCCGCCTGCGCGGGGACGCTCTCAATATCACGGCCATGCTCTGCGGCAGCCGCTTCGGACGCAGCCTGCTGCGGCCGGGAGGCGTGGCCCACGATGCGGACGCGGCGCTGGCCGCGGAGATGTCGGCGCGCCTGGAGACGTTCGGGGAGGAGGCGGCCTCGGCCGTGGACCTGCTTTGGGACTCCCCTTCCGTGACCGGGCGCTTCGAGGAGACCGGCGCGGTCTCCTTGGAGGATTGCCGCAGGCTGGGACTGGTCGGGCCGGCGGCCCGAGCCTGCGGGCTCAATTTGGACGTGCGCCGCGACCTGCCCTTCGGGATCTATCGCTACGCCATGATCCCGGTGTCGAGCTGGCATGCGGGCGACGTGTTCGGCCGGGCCCAGGTGCGCTGGCTGGAGGTGCAGCGCTCGCTGAAGTTCGCGCGCGAGCTCCTGGGGTCTTTGCCCGGGGGGCCTTTGCGCCGCGAGGTCCCGCAGCTGCGGCCGGAGCATGTGGCGGTCTCCTTGACCGAGGGCTGGCGCGGCGAGGTCTGCCATGTGGCGATGACCGACGCGGCCGGGCGGTTCGGCGCCTACAAGGTCGTCGACCCTTCCTTCCACAACTGGTTCGCTCTGGCTTTGGCCTTGCGCGGGCAACAGATCTCGGATTTCCCTTTATGCAACAAGAGCTTCGACCTTTCTTACTGCGGTTTCGACCTTTGAACCTATGCTGAAAGTGCTTTGGACGAGATTCAAGCAGGGGCACCGGACCATGGAGTATCCGGCTGGTCCGGCGCCGGAGCTGCCGGCCCGCTTCTTGGGCCGGCCTAAGGTCGATCCTTCCCGTTGTAAAGAGGGCTGCGCGGGTTGTTCATCGGTCTGTCCTACGGGGGCGCTCTCCGGGGGGAAGCTGGACCTGGGGAATTGCCTATTCTGCGGAGCCTGCGCCGCGGCCTGCCCTGAGCATGCGGTGGAGTTCACGCGGGAATACCGCATGGCCGCCAGGCGGCGCGAGGACCTTGCGGTCCAGGGCGAGGCCTATGCGCTGGCCGAGGCTTTGGAGGCGAAGTCGCGCCGGCTCTTCGGTCGGAGTCTGAAGCTCCGGCAGGTGAGCGCGGGGGGCTGCAACGCCTGCGAGGCGGACGTGAACGTGCTGGGCACCATCGGCTGGGACTTGGGCCGCTTCGGGGTGCAGTTCGTGGCTTCGCCCAGGCACGCCGACGGCCTTCTGGTCACGGGCCCGGTGTCCGAGAACATGAGGGCGGCCTTGCTCAAGACCTGGGCGGCGGTGCCTTCGCCCAAGCTGGTCATCGCGGTGGGATCCTGCGCCATCGCGGGCGGGCCGTACCGCGGCCAGCCCGAGGTCCATGACGGCTGCGGGGAGTTCCTGCCGGTGGACCTCTTCATCCCGGGGTGCCCGCCGCATCCCCTGACCACGCTGGACGGGATCCTGCGCCTGCTGGGGCGGGTCGGCTAGTCCGACCCCCGGCGCAGGGCCTGCAGCCGCTGCAGGACCGGCGGGTGGCTGTAGGCGAGCAGCACCTTGAAGGGGTGCGGGGTCAGGTTCGACAGGTTGTCCACGCTGAGCCTCTTGAGGGCTGAGATGAAGGCCTCCGCATCGGCCGTGCGCCGGGCGTAGGCGTCGGCCGCGAACTCCCAGCGCCTGGAGAGGGCGTGCGCCGCGACCGACAGGGCCAGCGAGATCGGCGCGAAGAGGAAGCCGAAGAAGAACAGGCCCGCGTAGACGCGCGGCTGCTGCAGCCCGAAGGCCTGCGCCAGCCGTTCGTTGCCGATGAAGAACGAGAGCAAAAAGAGCTCGCTGCCGGTGACGCCGATCTGAAGGAACATGGATTTGAGGAGGTGCCTCTCCTTGAAGTGCCCCATCTCATGGGCCAGGACGGCCAGAAGCTCCGGGACGGTATGCCGGGCGATCAAGGTGTCGAGCAGGACCACCCGCCGGAACCGGCCCAAGCCCGTGAAGAAGGCGTTGCTCTTGCCGGAGCGGCGGGAGCCGTCCATGACGAAGATGCCCTGCATCGCGAACCCTTGGGACCGCGCGTAGGCCTCGATGGCCGAGCGCAGTTCGCCCGCGGCTAAAGGCGTGAACTTGTTGAAAAGCGGCATGATGAGCACGGGCGCGGCCAGGGCCAGCAGGAGCTGCACGAGCGTGACGGCGCCCCAGCAGTAGAGCCAGGCCACGGCGCCCAGCCGGCTGAAGAACCAGAGGATCCCGGCGAAAAGGGGGGCGCCCAAAGCCGCGGCCAGGAGCCAGCCCTTCAGGACGTCCAGCGCGAAGGTCCGGGGAGTGGTCTTGTTGAAGGCGTATCTCTCCTCGATGACGAAGGTGGCGTAGGCCGAGAACGGGATGTGCGCGAGGTGCCAGGCCCAGAGCAGCAGGGCCGCGAAGAGCAGGCCGGCGCCGAGCTCTCCGGGGCAGACGGACCTGGCCAGGCGGTCGAGGCGGCCGAACCCGCCCGCCAGGATGAAGCCGATGGCCAGGGTGGTCATGAGCGAGTCCTGGACGAGGCGCAAGCGTGTGTGGTCCCGGAGATACCTCTGCGACTGGGAATATCTGGCCGGGTCATAGATCCCTTGGAACTCGCCGGGCAGCTCGGTCTTGAGGCCGCGCGCGTCGAGCCAGTCAGCCCAGGCGCTGAGGGCGTACTCCGCCAGCAGGATGGCGAGGACCGCGACCAGATAGGGGTTCATGCTGGGGGTGGTAAGACCGATGGCTGCCGCTGCCGCGTCAGGTCAGCTCTTTTGGCTTTCGCTTGCGGACCCGGCGCTGGCCCAGGTCATGCTGAACGCGACGCCGGCGATCAACAAGGCCATGAGCACACATACGATCCCCACGACATTCTTCAAGCTGCGCACCGGGGCGAAAAGCTCATCGGCGTCCGTCTTGACGACCATGCCCCAGCACAGTCGCGGGATATATTGCCATCTAGCCATGACCTTTACTCCGCGGTAATCCGTTGAAAGCCCGACGCCGGCTTCTCCGCGCAGAGCCTCCGGCATGGGGAGGACGTCCTTGTCGCTGAAACTGAACGGCTGGGAGAGCGACGCATCGGGGCTGAGCCGGAAGAGGGTGGTATAGACGAACTCGGTCCCGACACGCTTCGCGAAGACGATCTCTCCGGTCCTGGGCAGGCCGGTATAATTGCGGGCGAATTCGAGCATGACTTTGGGCTTGATCTGCGCCACCATCGTCCCGAGCAGCCTGTCCTTTCCGAAGACGGGGGCGGCGACGAATATGGCGGGGCGGTCCGCGGGGGGATAGTAGCCGAAATCGGAATACGCGGCGCTCAAAGAGGTTTGCACGAGGTCGATCATCTCGGTGAAAGACGTGTCCTTCAGGGCCGAACTGTGGATGTTCTGTCCGAGATCCCGCTCCTGCCGCATGGAGAAGATGACGTCGCCCTCCCGCGAAACGAAAAGGAGGTCATGCAGGTAATCACTATGGAGGTCGAAATGCCTCTGGACACGGTCCCTGAAACCCGAATCAAGGACCCGGTAGGCTTCGCTTCGGATGCCGGCCTTCTTGAATCCCGCGGCGAGCCTCTCGACAGCCTCCTGGTTCGCGGGCGCCGCGGCCTGTTCGGAGATGAAATCCGACATTTCGTCCAGTTGCGCGTCCAGAAGAGCCTGCCGGCTGTCGCTTATGGCCATGAGCTTGTTCTGGACGTGTTGATTCAGAGTGTCGGAAAAAATATGGATGGCGACGAAGCCTACGATGAGCGACGGCACGAGCGCGACGATGAGCAAGCGCGCGAACAGGCCCGTGAACCCCCACGCTCTCCAGGGCGATCTCATAGTCCACCCTCGGAATCGTCCCGGGGCGCGCCGGCGGCCCGATGGCTGTCCGTTGCCAGATAGAGCCGGTCGAGCAAGCCTTCCCAATGGGCCTTCCCCATGAAGGGTGGATACGGGGCCGGGCTCAGGGGGCGCTTTGAAGTCCAGAGGATGTCGAAAGCGCCGGCTTGGTTGAGCCTGCCGATCCGGATGGTCTTGCGCGCGTGGTTGGTGTTGTTGTCGATGGTGACCACGCCCTCGGGGGCCGGCATGCTGAGGTGCGCCAGATGGTACAGGATCTCACTGGGACGCTCGATGGTCGTGCATTCGTTGAGGGCCTCGCTCCACAGGTGGACCCCTATGTAGGCGGCCTCCATGGCATCCGTGACCCGGTAATCCTCGCCGTACTTCTTTTTGAATTTCTTGACGAAGGCTGCATTCGCGGGATTGTCGATGCTCTCGAAATAGTTCCAGCAGGCGTATGTGCCCGCCAGATGCTTCTTCAGGAAAGTCGGGGCTTCTTTGGGATGCTGGGACTGGATGTGGTCCATGATGGTCTTGACCCCAGCCTCATCCAGGGTCAGCGAAAATACCGCCGTCTGATCGGGTGAGATCCCGGCATCGCGAAGAGCCTCGAAAAAATTGATGATGCCGGCGCTCCTGATCGTGTTCAAGATGACGTCAGGCTTCGCCTTCTTGATCGCTTCCGCTACCCCCGCGAAATCCGACCCGCCGAGGGGGATATATTTCTCGCCCACGACCTGGCCCCCCAGGTAGCGCAGGACGTCTCTGGCCATGAGGTTGACCATCCTGGGATAGACCTGATCCGAGCCGACCAAAAAGAACCTCTTGCCCAGATGACTGTAGGCCCAAGTCAAGGCCGGGAAGGTATGCTGATTGGGCGCCGCCCCCAGGTAGACGATGTTCGGGGATTGCTCCAGACCTTCGTTCTGGGCGGGATAGAAGAGCAGGGAATCGTATTTCTCGACGATCGGCCTGACCGCCCTGCGGCTGGCCAAAGACCAGCAGCCGAAGATGGCCGCGACATGCTCCTGCGTGATCAGCCGCTGAGCCTCCCTTTGAAAGACATCGGGGTCGGAGCGGCCGTCCACCACGACCGGCTCGAGCCTTCGTCCCTGCACCCCGCCGCTCCGGTTGACCTCCTCCACGGCCAGGAGCACGGCGTCCACAGCCGGCTTCTCGGCGGCGGCCATCGTGCCGGACAAGGAATGGAGGACGCCGATCTTGATGGGGGGAAGGGCCTCGGGCTTGCACGCGAGCTGGAAGGCCGCGGCTGCGATCAGGAGCAGAGTCTTGAACGACATGCGAATCATCGTATCAAACGGCTTAAGGATACGCAAGCGCGCTTCGGCCTTTTCGCCTCATGCTGCGCGGCCTAGAAGAAGCCGACGATCAGGCTCGCCTTCTGCACGCAGAGGAAGCCCTGGCCCGGCTGTTCCAACCTGGCGGCTTCGGTGGCGGCCTTGACCACGGCCGGCGTCTTCTCCGGCGGCACGGCCGTGAGGATGACGATCTTCTCAGCCTCGATCAGGCGCCCGAGAAAGCCGAGCCTCTGGCGCACGCCGGTGCCGCGGCCGTAGTAGTAGGTCGCGCCGGGCGCGCCCGCCTTCAGGATGGCGTCGAGGACCTTGGCCTCGTCCTTGTGCTGGATGACGATGGTGATGAGATCGAGGTTCTCTGCAGTGCCCATAGCTTCAATTAGACACAATTCGGCGGGGGGGAAGCAATCCGCCGGGATCTTGCGGGCTCAGCGGCCCCAGGCCCGCTGGAGGTCGGTCCAGCAGGTGACGGCGAAGACCGTCCCGAACTCGAAGACCCGGCCGAACCAGCCCCGCACGGTCCGGTCGCGGATCATGGGCGAGGCGGAGCCGGAGCCCGGGGCCAGGGCCTCTTCCAGGGCCTCGTCGTCGGCGACGACGAGGAAGTCTCCGTTCGGGTGGATCATCGAGAGCAGGCCCGGCGAGGGATGCAGGGCGTGCTCATGCGGAGTGATCGGGTTGGCCCGCTGCAGGCCCAGAGCTTCCCACCTCGCGATGAGCCGGTCGTTGAAAGCCTGCGTCCTGCCGTCCTGGCCGTCGCGAGCCAGGGGCTCGGTGTCCATGTCGCTGGTGGGAGTCGCGGCGCCCCGGGCGAAACTGCCCATGAGCACGACTCCCAGGATCCGGTCCGGGGTGTCGGGCTCCTCGGCCAGGGTCTGCCGGACCGCTTCCTGGTAGGCCTTGATGATCTCCGGCGCGCCCTGGCGCTGGAACTGCTCGATCTCATCGGTCTTGTCCTTGAGCGCCAAGGAATTGAAGAATGGGGCGATGTCGCGCGCCGGCATGACGGAGGCGAGCAGGAGCGCGTCGCGGATGTGCTTCTTCATGTTGGAGTGCGCGCGATGGGCCACGTTGAAGACCGCGATGCGATCCAGGAACCGCGCGAAGGCCTCGCGCTGCGCGGGGCCGATGCCGGGGCCGTCGAAGAAGCGGTCGAAGGTGCGCCGGGACTCCTCCAGGACCGCCTGGTCGTTGAGCGCGGCGAAGCCCAGGACGTGGAAGATCCCGGTCTCCCCCATGACCCTCATAAAGGAGAAGAAGGTCCGCGGCCGCGTCACCGCCGAGGCTTCCCCTCGCGCGGCGAGCTTGCGGAGCTTCTCTTGATAACCGGGCCAGAGGTCCTGGATGTGCGTGACCGTGTACCAATAGAGGTGGTGGGCCAGAAGATGGGCGTGGAAGACGCGGTCCTTGAGGGCGGCGCGCAGGCCGGTCTCGGGCTGGTAGCTCTGGCGCCGGGCGGCCGCGGCCTGCGGCGGCGCGCGCGGCGCCGCGGGGGCCGCCGGGCGCAAAGACGCGGAGACCGCAGCGACGGCCGGGCCGAGCTCGCCGCCCTCGGCCGGCGCGGCCGAGAGGCTGGGGGCGGAGAAGAACTGGGCGCCGAGGTCCCGGGATCTCTCGGGCGTGGTCGTGCCGGGGCTCGCGCCGAGCTCGGAGGAGAGGCTCTGGTACGGGGCGCGGCGCTCGGGGGGGAGGGCCGGGACGCTCTTCGCTTCAGGCGCTGAGGGGGAGAGGACATCCGGCGTCAGGATTGGAGCGCTGGGTGCGGGCAAGCTCATGGAGACCGGCGTCGCGGCCGGGGCCACGGCCGGGGCCGCGGAGACGGAGAGCTGGGATGTGAGGCCGGGGGTCGGCAAGACTCCGGCGGACACGCCGAGCCCCGCGGCGGAGGGCGCGCCGACGGAGGTCAGGCCGGGGACCGCGGCGGCGCCGGCGCGGACTTCGCAACGGCTGAGGGCCGCGGCCGAGGCGGAGGCTGCGGCGAGGCCGGAGGCGAGGATGAGCCACGCGCAGCGCTGCGCGCGCTTGAAGTTCGGCATCCCCATGATTATAGGCGGAACGCCGCCCGAGAGCCACGGCCGAATGGCCCAGCCCGAGCCGCGATTTTGGACCTGCCAGGGACCTGTCGAAAGGCCTACAGCAACTTTGTTAGAATCCCGGGATGCAGAATGTCATCCCCTATCTGGCTCTCGGTCTCTTCGCGGGCGTGGTCAGCGGTCTCATCGGCATCGGCGGGGGCATCGTCATCGTGCCAGCCTTGGTCCTGGTCTTCGGCATGTCCCAGCACCTGGCGCAGGGCACCACCTTGGCTCTCCTGGTCCCGCCTATCGGGATCCTGGCCGCCTGGACTTACTACAAGCAGGGCTATGTGGACCTCAGGGTCGCGGCCTTGATCTGCGCGGGTTTCTTCCTGGGCGGCCTTCTGGGCGCGAAGTTCGCGGTGGGTCTGTCCCACAAGGTCCTGCAGAAGGTCTTCGGTTCGGTGCTGCTTCTGGTGTCGATGAAGATGATCTTCTCCAAGTGATGGACTATTTCCCGCTCCGCGAGGGACTGGTCCTCGAATACCGGACCCGCTCGTCCTCGGGGACGGGCGGCTACCGCTTCGAGGTCGTCTCGGCCGCCACCGAGGGCGGGACCACGCGCGCCCACTGCCGGCGCACGGCTCTTCCCGCCGGTCAGCCGGCGGACCTCACGGTCACCAAGGACGCGCGCGGCGTCTTCCTGGGCCAGGAACTCGAACTGCCCCTGCCGCTGGAGCCGGGCCGGCAGTGGAGCCGCGCGCCGGACGCTTTCCGCATCGATTCCCTCGATGCGGTCAAGACCGTCCCGGCCGGGACCTTCCGCGGCTGCCTGCGGGTCGCTTACCTCATCGCGGGGGGCGACGGAGGCAGCGGCGAGAGGTTCTACGCCCCCGGAGTGGGGCTGATCTGCGACCTCTGCGCCGAGGAGGACGAGACCAGCGAGACCGTGCTGACGCAGGCGCGTCTGCCCGGCGGCAAGTCATGACCCCAAGGCGATGGTTCTAGGGGTCCATTGCCCGGTCAGCGGGGGATTCGACGCGGCCTTGCGCCAGGCTCGGGCCTTGGGCTGCGAGGCCATGCAGCTCTTCCCCTATAAGCGCCACGAGATGCATTCCGCGGCGGAATTGGCCGGATTCCGGAGCTCCCGGGAGTCGAGCGGGGTGCGCCGCCTCCTGGCGCATTCTCGTTTCGCCCCTTGCCTGGCTTCGCGCTCGGGCCAGCGCCGCCGCCGCTCCATCGAGCTCCTGGACCGCGAGCTGCGCTTGGCCGCGGCCCTGGGCGCGGAGGCCCTCATCCTCCACGCCGGGGCCTATTCGGAGGAATCGGACCGGGGGGAGGGGCTGCGTCTGGCCGCGGCCGCGGTCGGCGAAGCCTGGGACCGGGCCTGCGGCGGCGGCTCGGGCCTGCCGGTCCTCTTCGAGAACGTGCCGGGCGGCGGCCGGCGCCTGGGCGCGGCCCTGCACGACCTGGCCGAGCTCCTGGGGCCCCTGCGCCGGGCGGGCAAGCCCTGCGGGGTGTGCGTGGACACCGCCCACGCCTGGGCCGCGGGCTTCGACCTGGCCTCGGCCGAGGGCATGCTGCGCTTCCTGTCCCGCCTGCATCGCGTCGTGGGCGCGGAGAGCGTCCTAGCTTTCCACCTCAACGACACGCGGGCCCTGCTGGGCTCCCAGCGCGAGAGCCACGTCCCGTGGGGGGAGGGCTTCCTGGGAGCGGAGGGGCTGCGTGTCCTGCTGGCCCGGCCGGAGTACGCGGACCGCCCGGCCATCGTGGAATTGCCGCTGGCGGCGGACCTCGACGCCGCCCTGGCCTCCTTGACTTACGTGCGGGGCCTCTCTCGGAGGATTTGATAGGGACTTGATGCCCGGAAGCTAGACTCCTGGTTGGGGGAGGGCGATATGAGGGGCCGCCTGGGAAGACTGGCCGGGATCGCTGCGGCACTGCTTCTGGCGGCGGCGGCAGGAGGCTGCCGTACGGGCATGACTTCGACTCCCCGGCAGCGCGCGGATAGGGCGCGGGCGATCATCTCGGACTGGGCTGAGCCGGCGCGCCTGCTGGCGGCCAAGTTGCTCGATGAATACGGGCCGCCGGACCGTTTGGAGTCCGGCCGGCTGGTCTGGAACGATCAGCGTCTGTGGAAGAGGATCTCGGTGTGGGACGAATTGCCCGGCCTCGGACCTGGCGAGGGGGGCTGTCTCCTCGAAGAGACCGTATCCTATCCGGTGCCGGCGCGGAAGCGTCCGGACCTGGCCGCTTTCAGCGGCGATATCCGCGTCTCCGTGGACGGCACCGAGCTCTCAGCCCGCTCGCTGAGCGAGGAGCGCAACGCCCTGGCGGTCGACTTGGCCGACGAGATCGTCAAGGGAATCAAGACCCCGGACCAGGCCCGTCGCTTCTACGACCACACGCTGCGGCTGTAGGGGCGGGGAAGATCCTAGGACCGGATCATCACCAGCGCCATCTTGAAGGGCTTGACGGCCTGCAGGGCGTGCGGCGACTGGGCGGGCATGATGATCATCTGGCCCGCCTTGACCCGGTGCGGGGTGCCGGAGATGCGGATCTCGGCCTCGCCGTCGAGGATCAAGACCAGCGCGTCGAAGGGCGCCGTGTGCTCGCTCAAGCCCTGGCCTTGGTCGAAGGCGAAGAGGGTCACGGTCCCGGCGGTCTTCTGGATCAAGGCGCGGCTCACCACGGCGCCGGCCTGGTAGTCCACGAGGCCGGCGGTCTCCAGCACCCGTCCCTTGACGTCCTGGGGCTCGGCTGATCCGCTTTTCATATCCCGATCTTGAGCGCCTCGCGCGCCATGACGACCTGGATCTTGTAGCCCTTGTCCGCGACGACCTTCTGGGCGTCGGCGTCGATCCGGTCGAGGACGGCGTCGGTGTAGGCGTCGTCGTGATGGAACAGGACCAGGCGCTTGACCCCGCTGCGCGCGGCCAGATGCAGAGTGTTGATCCAGCTGGAATGGCCGTTGTTCTTGCGCGTCTGGTAGTCGGAGTCGAGGTAGCGGGCGTCGTGGATGAGCAGGTCGGCGCCCTTGATGAGGCGTCCGAGCCGCTCGTCGTAGTCCTGCAGGGCCGTCCCTTCCTCCCCGTAGATCTCGGCGTCCGGGGAGTAGGCGAAGCGGCGCCCTTCGAGCTCGACGACGAAGCCCAAAGTCGTGCCGGGATGGTTGGCGAAGTACGGCGAGACCTGCACGCCGGGGAGCACCTCGTAGGTCTCCTCCATCATCTCGAAGAGCTGCAGCTCGGCCTGCAGTGGGCCGAGGTCGGGCGGCGCGGTCTCGAAGATGCGCTGGATGCGGTCCTGGAGCGCTTGGCCCGGGTCGTTGGCGCCGCTGATGTTGAGCTTGTAGCCCGGGGCGTAGGCCGGCGCGAACTCGGCCAGGCCCTCGAAATGGTCCTGGTGGAAGTGGGACAGGAAGATCCATAGGTTCTTGTAGCGGTCGTTCTTGACGATCTCGCGCCCCAGGGGCACGATGCCGGAGCCCGCGTCGAAGATGAGGATGTCGTTGGCGGTCTCCAAGGTGACGCAGGACGTGTGCCGCCCGTAGCGGGAAGGCTCGCCGCCCTTGAACGGGGAGAGGCTGCGGCAGCCCCAGACCGTCATGTGGAGCTTGGCGTCGGCGGGCTCCTCCGCCCGGGCGCCCAGGTGGGCCTCTTCCGTCGCGGGGGGCGGCGCCGGGGCCTGGCCGGCGATCAGCTCGCCGATCTGCTTGGCGAAGGTGTCGACGTCGTAGGGCTTCTCGATGAAGAGCTCGGCCCCGTAGTCCAGCGCGCGCTTGCGGTCGGCGTGGAAGGCCTTGCCCGAGACGATGACCACCCGCACCTGCTTGGTGGTGGGGTCGCTCTTGATGCGGTGGCAGAGGGTCATGCCGTCGAGGCCGGGCATGAGGATGTCGAGGACGGCGACGGCCGGGGGCTTGGCCTTGATCATCTCAAGGGCCTTGGTGCTGTCGTTGACGAGCTCGACCTCGTAGCCGGCGTCCCGGAGCAGAGCGGAGGAGAGCTCGCCCACCAGGGGGTCGTCGTCCACCACCATGATGCGTGTCGCCATGGGGCGCTATTCTAGCAAATGAGGAGTGTCCGCTTTGCTAGAATGGACTCATGCGCATCATCGCCGGCCAGCTGCGCGGCCGCCACATCAAGGGGCCGGGCAAGGACTCGGGGGTGCGTCCCATCTCGGGGCGCATCAAGCAGTCGCTCTTCGACATCATCTCAGGGCTGGTCCCGGGCTCGCGGCTGCTGGACCTCTTCGCGGGGACCGGGGCCGTCGGCATCGAGGCCCTCTCGCGGGGCGCGGCTTTCGTCTTCTTCGTGGACCTGGAACGGCGCTGCACGGAGCTCATCGCGCGCAACCTGGCCGCGGCGGGTTTCGCGGACAAGGGCAAGGTCCATTTCGGCAACGCCTTGAGCGACCTGTCCTGGATCCCGTTCCGCTCCGGGACCTCGCAGTACGACCTCATCTTCATGGGGCCGCCGTACAAGGACGAGCAGAAGCGTCCGCTGTCCTACTCCACGCCGGCCCTGGCCAAGTTGGCCGAGGCGGGTCTTCTGGCGCCCAAGGGCTGGGCCGTGTGCCAGCACCACGTCAAGGAAGACGTGCAGGCGCCCGCGGGCTGGGTGCAGGTGCGCCGCGAGAAGTACGGCGACACCTATTTGGACTTCTTCCGTCACGCCGCGACTCAGGGAGGGCCGGCCCTCTAAGTGGAGATCAGCTTCACCAGGCTGCGGGTCTACCGCGAGTGCCCCTGGAAGTACCAGCTGCAGTTCGTGGCGGGCTGGCGCATCCCTCTGACTCCTCCCGGCTCCTTGGGACTGTCTTTGCATCGGACCCTGGAGTGCTTCCACCGCAGGGATAATCCTTCCGAGGACGACCTGTGGGCCTGCTATGAGAGCCGCTGGCTCAGCGCCGGCTACTCGGACGAGCAGGCCCGGGAGTCCTGGCGCGGCAAGGGGCGGCGCATCCTGGAGCGCTATCTGGCCGACGAGCGGGAGCGGCGCGCGGTGATCGAGGCCGTGGAGCGGGAGTTCATCTACCCCTTGGGCCGCCATGAGGTGCGGGGCATGATCGACCGCATCGACCGCCATCCGGACGGGCGGCTGGAGGTCATCGACTACAAGACCTACGGCTCGGGCGATGAGAAGGGGCCGCGCGACGGCCTGCAGCTGCGCTTCTACGGCCTGGGCTGCCGCGAGGCTTTGGCCAAGGAGCCCGACCTGCTGACCTGGTACTTCGTGGCGGAGAGCCGCAAGATCACGGTCCCTTACGACGCGGCGGGCGAAGAGGGGCTCAAAGCTCTGATCCTGGAGACGGCGGACCGCATCGAGGCGGGGAAGTTCCCGCCGGACACGAGCTTCTGCCCGCGCTGCGATTTTCGCCAGCGCTGCACCCACTCGGTCGCCCAGGAGGCCCCATGAGGCTCGGCCCGTTCATCTTCGCGCTGGCGCTGTCCTGGGCGGCGCAGGACCAGGACCCGGATGCGGTCCTGAGCGGCTTCGCGGCGCCCCTGCAGAATCTGGCCGGGACCACGGCGTACGCGGACTCGGACGTGAAGTGCGCCTCCGAGTGGGCGCTGTGGGACATGCTCAGCGACCTCGCCAAGAAGCGCGCCGACGGCGTCGCCAAGCCCGAGCCGGACCTCGGCCTCGTCGAGACCGGCCTGCGGCTGACCATGCGCCTCAACACCGGCGAGCTCAAGCGCTTCGGCTCCAAGCCCTATCCCGCGGATGAGGATTTCCGCTGGGCCGCCGCGGAGGCCGGCAAGGCCGTCCAGGCCCACGCGGCCGGTCTCAAGCCCGAGGACGACCTGCTCGCCTCCCCGCACGCCCGCGCGGTCGAACGGATCATGGTCAAGGCGCTCAAGCGCATGATCGCCTTCCGGCTGCGCCCGCAGACGCGCGGCACCTTCGCGGTCCCGCCTTTCAGCCAGGGGCCGGAAAGCTTCTACGTGAACAAGGCCGTCATGAACAAGAGCGGCGAGACCTACTCCTTCCCGCCATGGCCGGACCGGAGATGAGCCCGCTCAGGCTGAGGGCCGTCTAGCGGCAATGCCGGTCACTTAGCGGCACGCAGTTGTTGTGCTATGACGAAAGACGGCGACTTGATGCGCCAATTTGTCATATTTTTCCATCACTTCTAGCCATCCCACCGCCAGCGCTGGAGGTATTGCTGAATTTATCATTATTTCATAAATGGAATTGGCATTTCAGGTCGCCATCCAATCACTGAGACTTCGGCCCAATGCTCTCTCTTCCTGCGCTCGCGGCGCTTAGCGCCGCGAGCCGCGCGCGCCCCATTCCGCCTGCGCGCGCGACTTCATAAAGATCCAAGGGATCGCGAAGTGACCCAGCACTCAGAATCCTCAATAGGGTCGGCGCGACAGAGGATTATCGTCGATCGGGATAGGGGCCGGCGAGTTTCTTCGCCGGTCCCCTCCCACACCACCGGACATGCGGGTCCGCATCCGGCGGTTTGAAAAGTTGAGGTTACGCCGCAAGCCGAGGCACCCCCAGTCGGTAGAAGAAACTCGGAGGAAAAGCGATGAGGACTGTCCCACGCTCAGAGGCTTTCCACCAGTGGCCCATATGGGAAGCTACGATACGGGCATCACGCGCTGACAGTCTCCGCGCCCGCAGCTCCCTGTACGCGGTTCTCGCGCA
>JAPLKL010000021.1 GCA_026388095.1 Elusimicrobiota bacterium
CCGTGCGCCACGGCGAGGGCCCGGCCGCCCGGACGCAAGGGCATGCGGAAGAGGCCCGGCTGGTGGCGCGCGTCCTGGCCGAGCGCCGCATCCTCAGCGCGGGAGGCAGCCGGGGCTGGGCGGCCGCGCCGCTGCTGCAGAACCGCCCGGACGGGCCGGCGCCGCTGGGCGCCGTGGTGGTCGGCTTCCCCGAGCCCCGGCCGCCGGACCCGGAGCTCGAGCAGACCCTGCTGGAGATCAGCCGCCTTCTGCGCAACGCGCGCCTGATGCAGCAGCATCTGGAGCACCAGCAGGTGCTGGGCGCCGTGACCGACCAGTCCGCCGACGCCATCTACATAACCGGCCAGGACTCCCGCATCGTGAGCTGGAACGCGGCGGCCGAGCAGCTCTTCGGCTACTCGCCGGATGAGGCCATCGGCAAGGCCGCGGACTTCCTGGTCCCGCCCGAGCGCATGGCGGAGCTCGAGGCCAAGAACGCCCAGGCCCTGGCCGAGGGCTGCGCCAAGAACTTCGAGACCGTGCGCCTGCGCAAGGACGGCAGCCCCGTGCCGGTGGAGGCGACCTTCTTCCTGCTGCGCGACGAAAAGGCCCGGCCCTTCGGCACCGTGCGCGTCTTCCGCGACATCACCAAGCGCAAGGAAGTCGAGCGCATGAAGTCCGAGCTCGTCTCTTTGGTCACGCACGAGCTGCGCACGCCCTTGACCTCGATCCAGGGCTGCGCCGAACACATGCTCGAAACCTGGCCGGAGCTCGCCTGCGAGCAGCGGCAGCACTTCCTGGGCGTCATCCTCTCCGAGGCCAAGCGGCTCGGAGACCTGGTCACCGACTTCCTGGACGTCTCCAGCCTGGAGGCCGGAGGCCTGCCGCTGCGCCCGTCCTGCGTGGACCTGCCCGGCCTGGCCCGCCGGGCCGCGGAGCTCTTCGCGCAGAATCCCGGCCGGGTCGCTTTCCAGGTCGCCTTCGCCCCGGGCAGCGAGACGGCCTGGGCCGACGAGGACCAGCTCTACCGCGTCATCGTCAACCTGGCCAGCAACGCGGTCAAGTACAGCCCGCCCGGAGGGACGGTCACGTTGTCGGCCCGCCTGGAGGGCGCGGACCTGGAGGTCAGCGTGGCCGACCAGGGCCCCGGCATCCCGGCGCAGGAGCATCAGAAGCTGTTCCAGAAATTCTACCGCGCGGCAGGGCCGGTCTCGCGCCAGACGCGGGGCACGGGCTTGGGCCTGGCCATCTGCAAAGGCATCGTGGAAAGCCACCACGGCCGGATCTGGGTGGAGAGCGCGCCGGGCCGAGGGACGACCTTCCGGTTCTCCTTCCCCCGGGACGGGCTCAAGCCCTCCTAGCGTCGTCCGAGCCCCGCCGGAGCTTCCGGTTGACGGAGGGGATTAAAAAAGTATAATTTGACCGATTTCGGACCACGCGGCTCGTGGTTCGGGGTGGCCGCAGCGGACATGGGACCCGCTGCGGCCTTGTTTTCGGCCCGACCGCCGGGCCGCCGCCCTAGTACTTGAACTGGCCCTTCTCGTAGACCGTGACGGTCTTGCCGTCCTTGAGCTTCGCGGTCACCAGCTTGTCCTCGGTGTTGATGATGTCCCAGTGGATCGACGAGTCGTTGAAGCCGAGCTCCTTCTTCCTGGCCTCGGTGAGCTTGGCCGGGTCGCCGGCGAAGGTGTCCGAATAGGAGACGCCCACGGCCACGTGGCAGTTGCCGTGCTTGCCGCCGAAGTTCTCGTCGAAGAGGGTGTCGGCCATGAACTTGTCGATCTTCGAGAATCGGATGTCGGTCAGCGAGAACTCGCCGATCTGGCGGGCGCCGGCGTCCGTGGCCAAGGTCTTCTTGACGAAGTCCTCGCCCTTGGCCGCCTGGATCCTCACCGCGCGGCCGGCCTTGAAGGTCAGCTTGATCCCTTCGACGATGTTGCCGTTGCGGAAGGAGGGGAGGTTGGCGTAGTAGGTGCCGCGGGTGCCGCGCCAGTCCGGCGAGGTGTAGATCTCGAAGGAGGGGATGTTGGCGCCGCTGATGCCCTTGAACGCCGAGCCTGGTCTCGAAGTCCATGCTCTTGGTCCGCACCCGGATGGTGTCGATCCTGAGGGACTGGAGCCAGCCCTTGATGGCCGAGCAGTCCTTGTAGGCGCGCCTCCACTTGGCCACGGGGTCTTTCTCGTCGAGATAGCAGGCCTTGGTGATCTGCGCCGCGTACTCCTTCATGGAGAGGCGGGCGTTCTTGGCGAGCTCTTCGGTGGGGTAGGTGCAGAGGGTCCAAGAGAAGTCGCCCTGCTCTTCCCGGCGGTCCCAGAGCTTGCGCAGAGGCCGCTTGGCGATGGCGACTTCGGCGATGCGCTTGGGGTCCACGGTCTTGAGGTGCGTCAGGCTGGCGGGAGCGTTGAGGGCGATGAGGCCGTGGCAGCTTTCGTAGAGCTCCTTCTCGCCGGCGTTGATGAAGGTGCGTTGGGCCTTGTCGGAGAGCTGGTAGAAGTCCTTCTCGATGACGGGATTGGGCTGGTAGCGGAGCAGGACGTTGACGCGGTGCGAGAGCAGCTTGCGGTGCACGACTTCGGCCAGGGGCATGGCGTCGAGGTTGACGCGCAGGATGATGACGCTGCCGGGCTTGAAGTGGTGCTTCCTCTCGGCCCCCAGGCCCCAGATGAGGGTGTCGGCGTAGTTCTCGAGCTGCTTCTCGGTGAAGATCATGTTCGCTCCTTGCTATTTTTCAGGGTCGGGCTGGAATTTGAGCCAGAGCTTGCGCGAGCGGGGCCCGTCGAACTCGGCGAAGTAGATGCCCTGCCAGGTGCCCAGGCACAGGCGGCCGTCCGCCACGATGACGGTGAGGGAGGGGGAGAACAGGGAAGACTTGATGTGGGCGTCGGAGTTGCCTTCGCTGTGCGCGAAACCCGAGTCCTCGGGGATGAGTCCGCTGGTGAAACTGATCATGTCGCGGGTGACGTCGGGGTCGGCGTTCTCGTTGATGGTGACGCCGGCCGTGGTGTGCGGGACGAAGAGGACCAAAGTGCCGCTGTGCGCTTGGGCTTCTTTCAGGAAGGACTGGACTTCGCCGGTGATGTTGATGAGCTCGCAGCGGCGGGCGGTGCGGATGGGGAGCTCCTTGGGCGCGGGCATGACGGACGAATCATAACAGTTTTTTGGCCCTCAGATGGGCGTTTGTAATGACATAATATAGGTGGAATGAAGCCACGGATCCCTTACTACGCACAGAGCGCGGAATTCACCTGCGGACCCGCCTGCGTGCTGATGGCTCTCAAGCGCTTCGACCCGAGCCTGCCCCTCAACCGCACTTTGGAATTCGAGGTCTGGAGGCAATGCAATATGATAGGGGTGCCGGGCGCGGACCCTTACGGGCTCTGCGTGCCATTGCAGGACGCCGGGCTCAAGGTCCGCTTGGTGACCCAATGGAAGTCTTCGGTCGACGCGGCCCGCTGGCGCGGGCAGCTTGAAAAGCACGGTTTCGATGCCGAGCAAGTGTCGCTGACGGTCTTCGGCATGATCGAGAACCGCAGGCGAGCCCTGTCTCGCCGCGTCCCGGTGCGGCGAGCGCGGCCCACGGTCGCACTGGTAGCCCGGCGGATCCGGGCGGGCTGGCTGCCGATCGCTTTGGTGCACATGGGCGTGGTGCACCGGCTCGACATCCCGCATTGGGTGGTGGTGGCGGAGGCTGATGCGGAGGCGGTGACCTTCAACGACCCCTACCCGCCCAAGGGGCGCCAGGGCAACCGGGTGAGCCCGGAGCAGTTCCAGAAGATGCTTGACGATGTGGGCACCCGGTCAGGGATGAGCCCGTCCGTGCTCTTCGTCAAGGCCTGACTTCCCCTGCGATCTTCCCTTTGACCTGACCCGCGTCATGACCTGTGTCATGGCCTGTGGCTCCATCATGACCTGTTCATGACCTGTCTCATGACCTGCGAGGTGGGAATTACAATAAAGCATGTGAATTCATGCATTATTTAGCACAATCATCATAACCTGCGGCTCCCCCATAAGGGGTACATTGGGGTGGCATATGTGGTCTTGGATGTGGGGAGGGGCCTACCGCGAGGAGGCCAGCACGGCCTTGCCCTTGGCGGTCAGACGGTACTTCTGGGAGTGGCTCTTCGGCTTGTCCGGCAGAGTCATCTCAAGGAACCCGCCCTCAAGCGCCGGGGCCAAGTAAAGGTTCCTGAAGTTGGCCGGGCTCTTGAGATGGAGTTTTTTCTGCAATTGCTCCCGGCTCATCTCACCCTGACAGGCCATGAGGAGTCTCCTGACCTCCTCCGGGACTCTAGGCGCGGACGGGGCGGGCGGAGGAGCGGGCAATGGTTCTTGGCCGCCGGCTTGCGCCGCAGGCGGGGCAGGCGGCCGCAGCGCAGGGCGATGGAAGATGACCCAAAAGCCGTCCTTGAGCTTGAACACCGGCTCGCGCAGGCCAGCCGAGCGGCAATGCCCGATCATGCGGTTGGTGCCATCCCCCTGGCCTTCCATGCTTGCGCAGAAGCACAGGGCCTGCGCCACCAAGGGATTGCCCGGCACCGAACTGTGCGCTTGGCGCAGCTGGTCCAAGCTCAGGGAGGGCGGCAAGGCGCCTGGATTGGATATCTCAAGCCGGTCGGAGAACAGCATCAACTGCATGCCTGTTGCGCCGGAGTAGTCCTGGTGCACCAAGGCGTTGAGCACGGCCTCGTGGACCGCCTCCTTCGGGATGTCGTAAGGCGGCAGGTCCCATCTCTGGACAGGCCGGCTGAGCCCTTGCAGGGCGAAGAACGCGGCCTGGAAGATCCATTCGAAGATGGTGCCGTCGCACACGCTTAGGCGGCGCAGAACGGTCGCGCCCGTGGGGCCTTGGAAATGGCGGCACTCGATGGGGGGCAAGGCGAGCAGCCGCCGAGGGTCGCGGCCGAAGAGGATGAGCGCGGCATTGGTGAGCCGGCCGTCCCGGATCAGGTGGAGGCGTTCCAGGAGGGCCTGCGGGGCCTCGTCCTTGGGGATCGAGCAGCCGCGGCCGCGCCGGGCGCTGGAAACGAACCACTTGATCTGGTCGAAGTTGAGGTCGTCCAACGTGGCCTTGGCGCAGACCGCGGAATCGAAGGGCTCGCTCATCGCAGCGCTATGATACAAAAGTCCGCCTATCGTTGAAGGGAACTTTCCCGCGCCTGTCTCGTATGTAGAGTGGGGGTGCGATCATGGAACCGATACGGATCAGGCTTGGCGAGCCGGGCAGGCTCATCGTACTCTTCCCCTATTCGCCCGAGCGCGTGGAGAAGATCAAGACCGTGCCCGGGAAGATCTGGCACAAGGAACAGAGGTATTGGTCGGTGCCGCGCTACGACAAGGCGGTAGAGCGCCTGCTGCAGGTCTTCGCCGGGGAGCAGGTGCTGCTGGGTCCGGGACTCGGGCCATCGCCGGCACCTGCGGTATCGGAAGTTCCGCAGGTGCCGGCCGGACGGATTCCCGTACGGCCGGAGCTCTCGCTGGCTGCCGCGCAGGATATCCACGCCCTGGTCAAGGTGCTCAGGGCCGCGGTGCGCTCGCGACATTACAGCCCGAGCACCGAGGCGATATACTCGTCCTGGGCCGAGCGGTTCCTGCGTCGCAACGCCGGCAAGCCGCTGGAGGCCCTGGGCGAAGCCAGCGTCGGCCGCTTCCTGTCGGACCTAGCCACCGAGTCCCATGTGAGCGCCTCGACCCAGAACCAGGCTCTCAACGCCCTGATCTTCTTCTTCAAGGAGGTCCTCAGCAAGGAGATCGGTTTTCTCGACGGCGTGGTGCGGGCCAAAAGGCCGGTGCGCCTGCCCGTGGTCCTGACCAAGGACGAGGTGGGCGCCATCCTCGGGCGCATGAGCGGCACGCCGCAGTTGATGGCCATGCTGCTCTACGGGGCCGGCCTGCGCCTGATGGAATGCTGCACCCTGCGGGTCAAGGATGTGGACTTCGGCCAGAACGAGATCGTGGTCCGGGCGGGCAAAGGCAACAAGGATCGCCACACGATGCTGCCGCTCATGGCCAAGGAGCCTCTGCAGAAGCACCTCGCCGCAGTCCGGCTGCAGCACAACGAAGACCTGCGGCTGGGCCTGGGGCGGGTCGCCATGCCCAACGACCTCGACAAAAAGTACCCCAACGCGGGCAAGGAGTGGGCGTGGCAATGGGTGTTCCCGGCCACCAGCCACTACGAGGATGCGGCGACCGGAGAGAGGAGGAGGCACCATCTGCACGAGACCGTCCTGCAGAAGGCGTTCAAGGAAGCCCGCTTGAAATCAGGCGTATGCAAAGCGGCGGGCTGCCACACATTGCGGCATTCCTTCGCGACACACCTGCTGGAAGGCGGCTATGATATCAGGACGATCCAGGAACTCCTGGGGCACAGCGACGTGTCTACGACCATGGTGTATACCCACGTGCTGAACAAAGGCGGGCGAGGGGTGAAGAGTCCGGCTGACGACCTGAAGATTGCGGGGGGGAATCGCACTGGACTGACCGGCTAGGCCGTCCCTGTAGGACCGCATATCGCAGCTTGGGAATTATATTGAAAAACGCAATGGGATGAAGTAGACTTCGCAAAGAAGTATTTCCAATGCCAGGATATGATGTTCGGTGTAATCTGAGTTGGGCAGATTATCAGGAACAGCTTAAAGGGGAGGAAATATGCGGGGCGTAATAATGGCTCTCTTCATCACTGCCGGCCAGTTGGCGCAAGCCGCCCCATCTGAAAAGGCCGAACCACAATCGTCACACATCTATTCATGTGTTGGCTCGCATAGCACTTCTATTGCATGCAAACCGGGAAAACCATGTGTTGCTGAAGCAAGTAAAGATCCCTCGACGATGAAGATCATAGGCCCGGAGTCGGATGAGCCCATGATGATAGGCAACATGGGGAACTCGCCTCTCCTGCCTTACGCTTCCGATGATGGTGGTGTAATACTTCTGGAAAAATCGGACCTTGGTAACGTCATTTTCTGGCGATGGCTCAAAGAGAGCAAGCGTTTATTCCAAGTAAAGGCCTATAACCTGCTGGGGATTGATTACTCCGTTACCGTACTGTACGAATGCAAGCGGGTTACCGCGAAGTGAACGACTGCCCAACATCGGGCTCTACGGCCGCGCGCATGCGCGGAGCCCGGTCAGGTGGGCCAACGCCGCGCGCACATAGCGCGCGCCGTAGGCCCCAGCGTTCTGCGTACAGGTAACAAGGGATGAGCGTTCTTCTGCCAGAGCCGAAAGCCAGCGATGTGCGGCAATCTAAGAAGCTTGCGGCCCTAGTCTGCGCATTGTTCTTGCTCAGCCTTTGTCTCTACGGACTTTTCCATTATTGGCCAACACGGTTTCCTCACATGGAAGCAGCCGGTGAGATTTGCATGGGCGCAACTCTAATAGTGATTGGCTTAAGCTCGATTATTGAAGGAAAGGGTTTTAGTGGCGCAGGCATGCTCATTTCATTTTGGCCAGCGGCAATCGTCGATCAGGAGAGGAATCCATTCAGCTACACTTTGGGGGTCATCATCTCCGTGGTCGCCGGCTGCAGTTTTTTCATTCATGGCATTTGGTCAATCTGGAAACACGGATAATGACGCAGAACATCGGCTTCGGCGGTCGCGCGCAAAGGCGTGGACCGCCAACGTGGGGCTGGCCTCAGCGGCACGCGCATAGTGCGCGCCGCCGAGCCCGGCGTTATCCACACTTGAACAGTGATTAAGATACCTGACCCGATTTGTGTCGGCTATTTTCCGAAACAGACGCAAGCTCGGCCCGCTGGGCTGCTAGAAGGAACCATTGTCGAGGAAATCTGCAGCGTAAGTAATTGCATATCGAAGGGCCCCGCCGATTGGGTCAATAAATGGATTCATAACGGCCTCTCGTTTTATGATAACGAATCACTTGCGTGGCAGGCCGTTGGTGACGAACGTGCAGGTTTTGAAATTTACGCATACAAAATCTATCCGCTGGAATTCGACAATGGCGAGGTCCGCCCATGGGAAGTCCCCATAAACCTCGAACTTGATCTGAGGAAATTCACTTTTGTCGGCTTCGATCTCGTCACTCGATGCGGAGCCTCAGGGTTCTCTCATTCAGCGCTATCATGCAATCATGGCGCTAACGCGTTCCCATCGAACAAATACTGCCTCATTGATCAGATTGAGCCGGCATATCAAGCTTGCGTCCAGGTCAGCAAGGGCAAGTATGAGCCTGGCCCCTATTGCCTTTTTGAAGTCTACAGGCAACGGAGAGGTGGATAACATCGGCTTCGGCTGTCGCGCGCAAGCGCGGAACCTAACGTGGGGTCGGCCTCCGCGGCACGCGCATAGCGCGCGCCGCCGAGCCCGGCGTTATACGGTAAGATTAGAATGCAGCGGAGAAATAATTGAGCAGCTCTAGTCTATTCGCAGCTCTACAATTGGCGGCCGTTTTCTGCTGCCAATCTCAAGCGGCCGATATGCTTCCCTCAGCAGTAAGCCAGTTCCGCCAGCGCCTGAGCAACAATGGATCAATCACCTTGCGATCATTTGACGGCAAAGCTCGGTGGAAGCGACCTCAAGGATTACTCGGTGACAACGTTGACATCACTTTCTTTTCCACAAGCGCCTACATGATCGAGTATGGACATAAGCCTGTGCGGTCAAAAGCAGCAGCGACATCTAAGGCATTGCCATCGGAAGACGAGGATACAGGATTCTACCCGCGTGTAGTCGCTGGCTACAAAGGACCGTACAGGATTCAGTCCAACGGAATGATCGAGATTCAGTTTCAAGATCCGGAGCGGACTTGGCCTACGATGCAATTGAAACCCGGCCCGGGATCATTACTATTGTTCCCGGAAAATATCGATCCGAAGGGCAGAACATTTGTTAGCCGGGATTCCGATTTCTGGCCATTCCGGGAGTTGATGGGCAACGAAGAGAAGGAGGCGCTGCGCATCATCAAAGACCGGACCCGATACCTCCAGGACAGTTTAAACTACGAGAAGCATGTCGAGAGGAAAATCCAGCAAGATGTGCTTGACTTGATTGTGGGGCCTGGCCACTCGACGGCAATCGTACTGTTCGAGACAGCACTGAATTTAAAGGCCAACGGACGGGGACAGTATGTGGTTCACCCAGTATTTGTAGGAATGAACGTTATCATTATCCACGATAAATCTGTGCTCAAGAGCGAAGACAAGATGAAACAGGTCAAAAATATGATTGTCAGCGTCGTGAAGCCGTATAAAATTGACGAAGCTGACATTATCTTCCGACCAAAATAGCCATGTTCCGTATAACTTCCGGTTCTGCGGGCGCGCGCAAGCTTCGGCGCAAAGTGGGGTTGACCACTGCGGCGCGCATCTAGCGCGCGCCGCAGGACCGTCGCGTTCGGCAGACTTGAACGGAAAATGATAATGCGATGCGCTTCTCTTATTGCGTTTCTTTTTCTGGTTTCTGCCTGCCACCCGCGCACCGCTCATGAGGTTGAGCCTAACGACGATCTGCGAACGGCCACTCCATTTGAATCAGACATTATGATCGGGACTATCGGGCGCGTGGGCGACCAGGATTGGTACCGCATCGATGTACCCGAAGCAGGACCCCCATTGCGAGCACAGCTTTCACTCAAACGGTATTCTTGGTTCAATGAATTTGAAGTAAATGCCACCGGAGTGCCAGGCCTTGCCCTCATGCTTTCCCTAAAACGATATGACGGGAGTCCCGCATCATGTGACCCATACCCCTGGAGTGTCCAGGTTGAAAATCGGTTGGGGCCATGCGATGCTTTTGATCAAGGAACTTATTTCTTGGTCGTTTCAGAGGCCACTGGCAAGGCAGCAAAGCCAGCGAGCACCTACACGCTCAACAAGAAATTGATCGTTCGTCCGATGCCGTACTATGGCGACTGGGAATCTCTCGACAATACGAAACCGCCTTCGGGACGTCAGTGAAGAATATGATCGTCAAGACTGCAAAGTGCGTAATCCGGGCAAGCCGACCAGCGTTTCGGTTCATGCCGACCACGCGTCCGGTCCATGCCGTCCACTATCGGAGCGTAGCGACGCTGGGCGTCGCGTCAGTCTAGCATAGGGCCGCTCGGGCCTGCACGTCTACCTCC
>JAPLKL010000022.1 GCA_026388095.1 Elusimicrobiota bacterium
CTGTGTCCGGACACAGTTGCTCCGGAATCTTGAGATTCCTCGACCAGACCTGCCCCGGACAGCATCGCACAGAGAACCCTGTCGGGCCCAGGGTCGTCGCAGGTCGGTTCCGCTCCGAGAGACTCAGAGAACGTCCGGGCATGCTTCTTTGACTTTCCCCGGACAGCTCTGGTCCGGACACAGTCCTTTTCCGCTGGAGGGTTTATCGGCAGCCTGCTAGGCGTAGTCGTAAGCCTCCAGCTGCAGCACGGCCGCGGTCTCGGCGCGCACGCGCCGGCATAGCTCGGCGTCCTGGATCAGCGAGCGGCCATAGGACGGGATCATCTCCCTCAGTCTGGGGAGCCAGCCCTCCTCCGTCAACCGATCCTTGAAGCACTTCTCGACGACGCTGACCGCGAGCTGGGCCGCGGTGGAGGCTCCGGGCGAGGCTCCCAGCAGGCCGACCATGGACTGGTCGGCCGCGCAGACCAATTCGGTCCCGAACTCCAGCCGGCCGCCGCGCGCCGCGTCCGGCTTGATGATCTGGACGCGCTGCCCGGCGGCCACCAGCTGCCAATCCTCGGGCTTGGCCGCCGGGAAGTACTCCCGCAGCGCGGCGAAGCGGCGCGACGGCGACTGCAGCACCTGCCCGACCAGGTAGCGGATCAGGCCGAGATTGTCCCGGGCCACCGCCAGCATCGGCCCGATGTTGTCAGGCCTGATGGAGAGGACGAGATCCCAGGGCGAGCCTTGCTTGAGGAAATTGGTCGAGAAGCCCGCGTAGGGCCCGAAGAGCAAAGAGCGCTTCCCGCCCAGGAACCGGGTATCGAGGTGGGGCACGGACATGGGCGGAGCGCCGAGGGACCCCTTGCCGTAGACCTTGGCGTGATGCCGCTGGGCGAGCTTCGCATCGCCGCAGCGCAGCCAGAGGCCGCTGACCGGGAAGCCCGCGTAGCCTTTGGCCTCCGGGATGCCGGCTTTCTGCAGCAGACCAAGCGCGCCGCCGCCCGCGCCCAGGTAGACGAACCTGGCCGTAGTCGAGCGCACTTCGCCGCTCTTGACGTCCTTCACCGTGACGCGCCAGCGCCCGCCCGGCTCGCGGCCGAGGTCCACGACGCGCTGCCAGTGGTGGACCGCGAAGCCCTCCAGCCCCCTCAGATGGGCGATGAGGCCGCGGGTCAGCGCTCCGAAATCCACGTCCGCGCCCGTGGCCATGCGCGTGGCGGCCGCGGGCTCGCTCGCGGCGCGGCCCTCCATCACGAGCGGAGCCCACTCGCCGAGCTTGCTCCTATCCTCGCTGTATTCCATCCCGTGGAAGGCATGGTGGGCGCTCATCGCCTCGAAGCGCTTCCTCAGATAGGCGACGTCCTCGGGTCCGTGCACGAAGCTCATATGCGGGACCGGGTGGATGAAGGTCCGCGGGTCCGCGAGCGCCCCTTTCCTAACCAGATAGGACCAGAGCTGCCGCGACAGGTCGAACTGGACGTTGACCGCCAGGGCCTTGGAGATGTCGATGCCGCCGCCCTCGCGCTCGGGGGTGTAGTTGAGCTCGCAGTTGCCCGCATGGCCGGTGCCCGCGTTGTTCCAGCCTCCGGAGCTCTCCAGCGCCGCGTTGCCGAGGGTCTCGAACAACTCGATGCGCAACGCCGGCTCGAGCTCCTTGAGGAGGTACCCCAGCGTGGCGCTCATGATGCCGGCGCCGACCAAGACGACATCCGGCTCAGTGCCGGCATGAGATCCCATCATGCGTTTCTCCGCCACCTCATTGTAGCGTGCGGCTGTCAAAGAAAGGTCAAGGATGCCGCCCAGCCAAGTCTTCCGGAAATGCGATAATGTGGCATGGGCAATAACCTTTTCGTCACCGGCTTCCCGTACGAGTTGACCCAGGAGGAACTGGGCAAGCTGTTCGCCGAATGCGGCCAGGTGGTCAGCGCCAAGATCCTGATGGAGCGCGAGACGGGCCGCTCCCGCGGCATCGGCTTCGTGGTCATGGGCACGGACGCCGAGGCGCAGGCCGCCATCAAAAAGCTCAACGGCTCCAGCGTCGGACACCGCAAGATCTTCGTCAACGAGGCGCGCCCGGCCGACAAGCCCGGCGACGGCGGCTACACCGGGCCCGAACGCCGCTCGGGCAAGGACCGGCGGCGCAGCCCGCCCGTAGCCGCCGCCGGGGTCTCCGGCGATAGGCGTCCGTGGGAAAAGAAGCCTTGGGAGAACAAGCCTTGGGACAAGGACAGGAAGCCCGCCTTCGGCGCCAAAAAGCCCTGGGAGAAGAAGCCCTGGGACAAGGACAGGAAGCCCGCCTTCGGCGCCAAGAAGCCTTGGGAGAAGAAACCTTGGGACAAGGACAAGAAACCCGGCTTCGGAGACAAGAAGCCCTGGGAGAAGAAGCCCTGGGACAAGGACAAGAAGCCCGCCTTCGGCGCCAAGAAGCCTTGGGAGAAGAAGCCCTGGGACAAGATGCACAGCCCCGGCGGCAAGCGCGACGATCCCGGCCCCAAGAAGAAGTGGGGCGCCGCCGGCCCGTACGGCGGCCGCAAGCCCGGCGATTTCAAGAGCAAGCCCGGGGGCTTCAAGCGCAGGTCAGGCGGCGGCTTCCGGGGTTGATGAGCTAGTCGCCGTCCCTCCGCGCGCCCTTGAAATTTCCTCTTTGACCGCGCATACTATCCAGGCCTATGCCCCTGGACCCGCGATCGGACTTCCCGCAGCCGCAACCGCGGCCGGCAATCCCGGACAGACCGGAACTGATGCCCGTTCTGGCGCCCATCCAGTCAGAGCCCTCGGGGCGCAGCCGCGCGCGCTGGCTCAGCCTGACGGCCCTGGCCGTATTGGCCGCAGGCTTGGCCATGGCTGTCGCTTTCAAGGGCGTCCCGAAGCAAGCGGCCCAGGTCCCAGCCCGTCAGGCTTTGGCGGCGATCGCTGAGATCCGACCCGTTCAACTGCCGCCGCTGCCGGCTCCGGCGCCGCCGCCGGAGCCGCAGGGCCCCGGCATCCAATTCAGGGAGGTCGTAGAGGCCCCGAGCACGCTCGCCAAGCAGTTGCCGGAGACGTGCGTCAATTGCTGGAACAAGACCCACTCGGGACTGGGCTCCGATGAGGCGAGCTTGGCCGCGGCCTTGCGGCCTTCCGGGTACACCTCGCCGTACTCGCCGGAAGCGAAGCAATTCGCCCTTCCCGGCAATGAGTACGAAGGGACGCGCATGGGAGACCTTCCCGCCTCCTGGCAGCAGTGCCCGAAGCCGTAGGGCTATTTCTTCCGGCGTGGGGACATCGGATAGGGGCCCAGGTCGATGTAGTCCGCAGCTTCGAGATAGTATTTCTGGCCCGAGCTCAGGAGCCTGCCCTTGATGACGATCATGTTCTCGTGCATGATCCTGAAGAGTCCCTTCTGGGTCTGCAGAGGCAGCCGGGTCATGAGGACGGGGATGGGATCGGGCGTGTCCCATTTCTCATACAGGTAGAACGAGGGGCTTCCCAATTTGGCGACGCCCAGGCTCGGCACGCCGATCGTCGCGATGTCGCGTCCCGCCAAAACGCCGGGGCTGCGCAGCAGGTCCTGGAACTCGACGTAGCGGCAGCTGTCGTCTCGTTTGAGCTCCGCGACGGCGTCCTGGAGCTTCTTCTCCATCGCGGGGTTGGCGCGATGGGGGTTGTAGGCGTCGGCGCCCTTGAGCATCTCGGAGATGTAGAGCTGCGTCGACCCTGAAGACGAGGGCGGCGGACCGAGGTCCGAATAGCCCGAGGCTTCGATATAGTACCTTTGGTCAAGACTGCGCTTGAATCTGCCCCTGACGATGACGACGTTCTTGCTCGCCTCTCGGACGATCTCTTTCTTCATCTCCGGCGAGAAGCCGGACATCAAGACCGGTATGGAGATCTCCCCGAAGGATTTATTGGCCAGCTCGAAATGGGGCATGGTCCCGACGGCGTCCACCATGCCCGGGACCCCCATGGTGACGATGTCCCGGTCGAGGTACGAGCCGGGGTCGAGGCCGATGTCCTCGATCTCCGCGTAGGTGGATTTCGGATCCTTCCGGAGCGCCGCGATGGCCGCCAGGAGCTTGTCTCTGTACTCGTCCATCCCTCTGCGCAGCTCCTCCTCGGTGACCATGCCGAAAGAGGCCTGCTTCCTGAACTTCTTCACGTCTCCGTCGAACGGGGCCAGGGGCTCCAGATTGGGCTTGAGGATATCGGCCGGGGATTCAGAATCCTGGAACACATCCGTATAACTGGATGCCGCGATGTAGTAGTTCCCGGCCGCGGCCGCGACCTGCCCCTTGATGACGACAAGATGCGACGGATGTTGATTCCTCAGGAGCTCTTTCCGGCTCTCCAAGGGAAGCTGCGCCATGAGGACCGGGATGTGGTTCGTCGCGGAGTAGGACGCCATCAGGTCGAAATAGGGGGTGCGGACATAGCCCCGCTCCCAATGCGGGAGGCCGAGGGTCGCGATCTCCTGCCCGGAGTATTTGTCGCGGTTAATGATCAGATCCTCGATATCGACGTACTGATAGCGCGGGTCGGCCTCCAGCTCCTGGATGACGGCCATGAGCTTCTCGCGCCTGGCGAGGATGTTGTCGCCGTAGACCGTGTCCCTGCCGCTGCGCAGCTGCGAAAGGGTCAGATCGTTCATGGGTATGTCCCCGAATTCAGGGGCCAGACCAAGGTCGCTGAAGCCCGACGCCTCGATGTGATAGCCCTGCTCCGCGCTGCCCTTGAGCCTGCCTCTGACGATCAAGACATGATGCGGGCTCCAATCCGGCTCGAACCCCGCCTCGGCAAGGACCAAGGACTCGATCTTGGCTTTCTCCGCCTTGGGCAGGGCCGAGACGCGGACCGGCACTTCCGAGACCGCGTTGGCGAGGTCGACATAGCCTTCGTAACGGCAGTAAAAAGACCGCCCGACGGTCGCTATGTCCTGGTCCGCGTAGGCCGCGGCGTCGAGGAGGATGTCCTCGATCTCCAGGTATCTGCGCTTCTTGTCTTGCTTGAGCTCGGCGATGGCGGCATTGAGCTTCTTCTGCAGTTTGTCGAAGGCCTTGGCCTGCGCCGCATGGCGGGCTTTGGAGGTCTTGACGTAGTCCTTGACGGCCGCATCCTGGGTATGGGTGAGCGGGCCTATGGGCTTGACCTCGGCCGCTTCGGGCTCCTCCGGCGCGGCGCCTTGAGGGTCGCGGGGATAGGCGGCCTGGCCCATTGCCAACAGGCTGATCATGACCCCGCCCAACATCATCCTGGTCTTCATGACTCGTAAGCTATGATATCATAGGATTTCTTGCAATCTGGTCGTTCTCAACGCCATGCCCGACACCCTTGGCCTGCCATGACAAAAAACAGCCTCCTACTCATAGCCATAGCCGCCGCGTCCTGCCTGCCGGCCTCGGCAAGCTCCGGCTCCGGCCGGCAGTCCGTCCTCGACCGGGTCTCTTACGTCGAGAAGGACCTGCGCCTCGAGGTCCCCCCCGCCCCGCGCCTCTGCGGCGGCCCGGACCTCAAGCAGAGCACGGTCAGCGTGGGCGACTGCGCGCTCTACGTCGAGGAGGAGGGCGGCGGCATGCCCGTGGTCCTGCTCCACGGCGGCCCGGGCGCCACGCACCACTATTTCCACCCGCATTTCTCCCAGGCCAAGGGCTTCGCGCGAGTCATCTACTACGACCAGAGGGGCTGCGGCCTCTCGGGCTTCTGCCCCGGCGCGGGCTACACCCTCGACCAGGCCGTGGCGGACCTGGAGCGGCTGCGCGCCGCACTCGGCATCGAGCGCTGGGTGGTCCTGGGGCATTCCTACGGCGGCCTGCTGGCCCAATACTACGCCTTGCGGCACCCCGAGGCCTTGGCGGGCCTGGTCCTGGTCGGCGCCAGCGACGGCCTGCACGCGGCCATGAAGCCCTCGCGCCAGGGCGACTTCATGTCCGACGAGGAAAAAGCCCGCCTGAGCGCCATATGGAAGGAGCTGGAGGAGCTGGTCAAGGCCAAGCGCATCCCCGAGGGCAGCCTCACCGAGCTCGGCATCTACAACAACTTCATCAACGGCGACTGGAAGCGGCAGAGCTTCTACAAGCCTTCCCTTGAGCGCATCGCGCAGATCGCGCGCTACGAATGGAAGCAGGACCGCGATTTCAACTCCATCATGAGCGAGGACGCGGAGAAGATAGACCTGCAGGGCGCATTCGCCGGCTTCCCGGTCCCCACCCTCATCATGGAGGGCAAGTGGGACCTCACCTGGAACACCGACAAGCCGGCGATACTCCGGAAGAACCACCCGGGCTCCCGACTGGTGATGTTCGAAGATTCCTCGCACGAGCCTTTCGCCGACGAGCCGGAGAAGTTCTTCTCCGAGCTCAAGGGCTTCCTGGACAAGCTCCCGGTCCCGGATCCCGCCGCGGTCGCCGCCTGGAAGGGCTCTGAGGCCGCCTGGGAGAGCTCCGGGGTCCATCTGGCCTGGCTGCGTTCCCCGACCTATATGCTCAAGTCCACGGGCTGGGGGCGAGCCTCCAACGAGAAGATCGCCGCGGCCTATTCCAAAGATTGGCTCGGGAAGCTCGACGGCCAAGGCTTGGTGAAGGTCGGCCTGGCCTTGTACGACGCGGCCAGGTACGAGGAGGCCTTGGCGGTCTTCCGCAAGCTTCAATCCCGGGCCTCCGGCGAGGGCGCGGCCAGGGCCTTGCTCTGGCAGGGCTTTTTGCTCGACCTGCAGGGGCGGCGCGAGGCGGCGGTGGCGGTCTACAAGAAGGTGGCGGGCATGAAGGCCTTGAGCACGGCGAGCTACGGGCAGTTCGGCCTGGAGTTTACGCCCAGCGAGTACGCGGTGAAGAAGCTCTCCGAGCCTTTCCAGCGCGTCGAGAACTCCGACCCGAAATGAGAAGAGCCATCGGGGCGGCAGCGCTGCTGGCGGTATTCCTGGGCCTGGCCCCGGCCGCGGCGTGGTCCTTGGACCCGGACACCATGGAGATGGTCAAGGCTTTCGTGAAGATGCCGACCAGCGAGCTTCCGGCCGATTCGATTCCGAGGTTTTTGGCCGTGGACCCGGCTGAGCTGCCGGCGAAGCTGCGCAAGTCCTTCCTGGCCAAGCGCGTGGAGCTTTACACGCTCAAGCAGCTCGCCGACGGCAAGAAGAGGGGCGGGGTGCGCATGCCGGAGGCGGACTGCGCCGTCCCGAAGGAAGGCCAGAGCGATTCGGCTGAGATCCTGCTGCTGGCCGGCTATGAGGAGATCAACGACCTCGAAGAGGACTACGTGCTGCAGGTGACGAAATGCACGGAGCACGACCTGATGTGCGAGTTCTCTCTACAGGTCTTGGCGCAGCCCAAGGGCAAGAAAGGCGGGCCGCGCAGGCGCCTGTTCCTGCACCAGAACGACCCCGCCTTCGCCTTGGTGGGGCTCTTCCGGCAGCATGGCAAGGCGTCCACCCATTTTTTCGGGGTGGGCGGGGTCAGCTGCGCTCCCCGGTTGAAGTGAGCTCGTCACTTGATGTTGCGGATTGCAACATCAAGTTGGCGTGCTCGGCTTCCGATAGTTACTAAAGAAGGGCGCGACAGGGCAGGCACGATAAGATCTCAGTGCAGCGTCGGACCAGCTCGTCTCGGCTGGAACCTGTTGCGCAGAGCGGCGATGAAGGCTTGGTCCGCTCTGGTCGAGACCATCTCAGCCGGAGAGTAGCCGCGCTTCCAGGCCAGGTAGAGCGTCGCCGCCAGCAGGACCGCGGTGAGCACGATGTTCGGCCAGGCATCGAGCTGCCACTGATGCTTCCAGGTCAGAGCCCAGGCCTGCGAGAAAGGGGCCAGGTAGGGGATGGGCCATTGGTAGCCGTCCGGCCCTCGGGAGCCGAGGATGTCCTCGAAGAGGTGCAGGTGGAAGCTGAGCCAGGCCAGGGCCGCGGTCAAGGGCCGGCGCTTCGCGGATGCGAAGCCGGCCGCGCTCACGAGGACGGCGAAAGGGAGGGTATGGAGGCAATGGTGGTAGTCCGAGCCCCAGGTCAGGGGCTGGCTTGCATGGCGGGTGAGGAACTCGGGGATGATGCCGGCCCCGTCGATGTCGGGGATGATCCCGGCCAAGGTCACGATGGCGCGGTCGCGGCGGTCGAGCCGGGCGCCGTTGGCCAGGACCCAGCCGGTCATGAAGTGGGTGATGGGGTTCATGTCGCTGAGGGCTCGGCGCGGGGGTCCCACTGCGGGGGCTCGGCGCTGGGGCCTTTGTAGACGTGGCTGCGGCCGATGAAGAGCAGGGCGGCGAGGGCCAGGAACGCGGCGGCGAGCAGGCCGGCCAGGATGCGCAGGAGGGTTCTCAAGGTAGACGCCATTATATCACCATTCGCCATGCCCTAGTTCCTTCTCCATATCCTCGATCGTCGGCAAAGGCCGGTCTCGACGGGGAAATCACATTGCTTCCTATGTCGATTGGGGCTATAATCCCACTATGCGGATATCCAAACGCACCGTAAGGAGCCGTTGATTTGTTCAAGAAGGACCTGAAATTACAGTCTTCTGCTGAGAAAGGCGACCCCCTCGCACAGATAGCCCTCGCCAGCGCTTACCTCTATGGTCAGGGCGGCTTTGCCAGGAACCCGGTCGAGGCCATCGCTTGGTTCCGCAAAGCCGCGGAGCAGGGAAACGCCAAGGCTCAAATCCGCCTTGGGGCGATCTATTGCCTGGGACAAGTCATTCCGAAGGATTACAAAGAGGCCGCCGCTTGGTTCCGCAAAGCCGCTGAGCAGGGCAGTGCCTACGCGCAATGCTATCTTGGAGGCATGTACTACAAAGGCCAAGGCGTAGTCCAAGATCATAAAGAGGCCGTTGTGTGGTTCCGCAAGGCCGCGCAGCGGGGCAATGTCGAGGCTCAAGCTGCTCTTGGGTTGATGTGCTACAAAGGCCAAGGCGTCGTCCAAGATCATAAAGAGGCCGCTGTGTGGTTCCGCAAGGCCGCGCAGCGGGGCAATGTCGAGGCTCAAGCCGCCCTTGGGTTGATGTACTACAAGGGTCAGGGCGTCGTCCAAGATCATGAGCAGACCGCTGTGTGGTTCCGCAAAGCCGCAGAGCAGGGCCATGCTATGGCGCAGTTCCAACTGGGAAACGCCTATCATGCGGGCAAGGGCGTAAAGAAGGATCCTGTTGAGGCCGTAAAATGGTGGAGCAGGGCGGCGGAGCAGGGCTATGCCCAGGCGCAGGATAAACTCGACGACATAGAGGACCTCAAGACAGGCGACCACTCCGGGGCTGGCGGCGGGTCCGGCCCAAGTGAAGCCCCCGTCCCTCAGCTTGACGCTTCCCCGGCGCAAGCCAACGTGGGAATGGATAGCAGCAGTGTTGTGGAAGGCCGCAGCAGGGCTGTTGAGATGGAACCCCCGGATTGGGATGGATACAAAGTGCAGTGTGCGGCGTGCGGTCACAGAGCCGCTGTGCCTGAGGGAATCCGCAACCAGGTGGGGAGCCCCAAAAATGTCGGTGGTGTTCGGCAATCCTTGGCAACAGCGAAGTGCCTCAACTGTGGAAGGGAAGAAGTCCGACTGGTCGGTCCTTTTCCCAAACCACCTGTCGAAGACCCCGGGAACCAGGGTCATGTCAATTTCTGAGGTGTAAATTCTTCGCGGGCATGCAGCATGGCCGAGGAGGGCCGAAACTAGGTACACTAACGCCCATGAGCTTCGGGGCGATTTTCGCGATCGCGGCGGTGTATGCCGCCTACTCCGGCTGCTTCTTCGTGATCGACTGGCTGTTCGCTAACGGCCATCCCAAGGTCGCGGTAGTGGCGGCTGCCTCGGCGCTGCTGGTGAATTGGGCAGGGGCCGCGCTGGCGACCTCCGGACACGGCGAGAGGGTGGGCAATCTCCTCTGGCTCCTGTTCGGAGCGGTCATTCCCTTCCTCGGAGGCGCCGGCCTGGCGTGCTTCGGCGACGGCGAATCGAATCGGAGCACCGGCTACGCGTTGATGGTCGGCACTGCGCTTCCCGTCTTGATGTTCCTCCATATCGGAGTGGGTTACCTTCGCGGGCGCCCGTACCGAGGGCCGCGGCCTCCCACCCGCTAGCCAGGGAAGCCCGAAAGTGATGGCAGGCGGACTCCGGAGCCGGGCCGGCTGCCTTCTATTGGTCGCGCTGGCGGTCATGCCTGTCTGCTCTGAGGATGCCCCGGGCCGGCCGGCCGAGACGCGCCAAGCCGGGCTGGCCCGGCTCGCGGTCTGGGTGGCTCGCTGCGGCAAGGACCGCGAGGTGGACAAGTCCGCCGCGCTCACGATCGGGCTGCGGACCAAGTCCGCCGTGCCGATGCGCACCGTGGAGCTCGGCGCCGCCGAGAGCCCTGACGGACGGTCGCGCGCGCTGTCGCTGGTCTACAACTCGGACGGCAAGACCATGAAGCCGGTGGCTTTCGTGCTCTGGCGCATCGACGTCTCGTCGTCCTTGCCGGCGGGGACCTATACCGAGGGCCGGACCTTCCTGGCCAAGCTCAACGGCAGGCTGGTGCGCGCGGTCGCAGTCACGCAAGAGCCGCGCCGGGACGGGGAGCCTCTGCACACCACGGTCCCGATCCCGTTCGATTCTCCGGCCTCCGCGCACGGCCTGCACAAGGAATTCGAATTCTGGCTGGCCGAGTCGGCCAAGAGCCGCTGACGCGCTTGTGTATATTGTAGCTGGCGATCACGATGCGCATGGCCCCGCCCCGCGCCGCCGCCAGGCGCGCCAGACGTAGTTGATCCCGGCCGCAAGCCCCAAAGCGCCGGTGAGCACCGCCAGGGGCACTTGGCTCGGATGCCCTATGATGACGGCGCCGATGGTGAGGAACTGGCCCGTGGTCGCGGCCTTGCCCATGGCCGAGGCGCGGAAGCGGGGGCATAGATGCGCGCGCAGCCGGGGGATGAATCGCCAGCCCAAGGACGCCAAGGTCTGTATGATCTCGCGCGCCGCTATGAGCGGGAGCAGGAAAAAAGCGGGCCGGCGCGCCAGCATGACGGCGGCCAGCAGAGAGAGTATGAATATCTTGTCGCACAAGGGATCGAGCCACACCCCGATCGAGGGCTCGAGACGGCCGGGGTGTGCCTGGTTCGCGCGGCTATGCCGCTCGAGCCGGCCGTCCAAGACATCGCTGGCCGCCGCCAGCGCCATGAGGCCCAGGACGTAGGCCGGGTCCAGAGGGCGAAGCCATACCAGGGCCCCCATGGGGATGCGCGACAGCGAGACCAGGTTGGGAGCGCTCAGCAGGGACTTCCGCATGCCGCTATCCTTTTGCGGGGGTTGCAGTGGTACCAGACGCGGATGTGGCGGAGCTCGTCAATGGGGAAACCTCCTGGGCCAAATGCTCGCGGGGCTCTACCCCCCCGGGCTCAGCCCTGGACCCTGCGCTTGTCGAGGATCTTCGCCACGCTGCCGATCAGGGCTGCCGTGGTGAAGGGTTTGGCGAGGAAGCCCTCCACCTGGACCCTGTCCGCAAAGAGACGGCTCATCTCCCCCAGGGCCGAGACCACCAGTATGGGGATGCCGTGGGTGCGGGGGTTGCCGCGGATGGCGGTGCCGACCGAATAGCCGTCCGATCGAGGCATCATGATGTCCAGGACCAGGAGGTCTGGGAGTTTGACGTCTTCGTCGTCGGGCTGGATGCCCAGTTTCTTGAGCGCCTCCAGCCCCGAATCGCAGGCGACGACCTTATAGCCGGCCTGGCTCAGGATGGCGGCCATCATCCCGCGGAGATCCGTGTCGTCATCGACGAGCATTACCTCAGCCATGGAGTTATTGTATTACGGCCCCTTGAGCGAGGTCAATCCGTGCCGGATGGCGTACTTGGTGAGGCCGGCGACCGAGAGGATATTCAGCTTATGTGATAGATGGTCCCGGTGCGTCTCCGCGGTCCGGACGCTGATGCCGAGCTTGGCCGCGATGTCTTTTGTGGAGAGCCCTTCGGAGAGCAAGGTCAGCACCTCCACCTCCCGGTCCGACAGGGTGACGCGGCCCGGCCGGTTCCGCGAAGACTTCCGAGGGTGTGCCAATAGAGCGTCCGCCATGTGGGCGGGGAAATGCAGGCCGCCCTGGGACACATGCTTGATGGCCGCCAGCAGTTCCGCCGCCGATTGGTCTTTCATCACATAGCCATGCACGCCGCACCGGGCCATCTTCACCACATAGGCCTCGCTGGAATGGATGCTGAAGGCGATGAGCTTGGCCTTGGGCACGACCCGGCGCAGGCGGCGGGCCAGTTCGCCGCCGTCGATGGAAGGCAGGCTCACATCCAAGATGATGACATCGGGAGCCAGCTTCTTGACCTTGCGCAGGGCCTCTTTGGCATCGCCAGCCTCACCCACCACCGTCATCGAGTGGGCGGTCAGGTAGGCGCGCACCCCGTCGCGCACGAGTGGATGGTCGTCTACCAGGAAGACCCTGATCGTGTTTCGTTTCCCGGTCGTCAAATGATCATCCTCTTGGCAATCCGCTATTTCTCGGTCCTAATGGAGAGCATACCGCGGACTGCGGGCTCTGCCAATGCGGAATTCTACGCGGGCCGGACGGGACTATTGCTGATAGGCCTTGCAGGCATCGAGGTCTCGGGCGGGGTTTTTCTGTAGCTTTGAGTGGTTGGGTCGACTGAGGTGTTTGACTGTACGGCGACTGTACGGTCGACTGTACTGTACGGTTGACTGTACGGCGACTGTATGGTCGACTGTACTGTAAAAAAAGCGCGAAAAATACGAGATAATCGACTGTACGGAAAAGAGGTGGGCGGCCAAAGTGGGCGCCCACTTAGGGGAAAGTGGGCGCCCACTTCGCGACCGACCAGTCACCCCATGGGGCCCGGTTTGTGTATCATTGGTCTGGGACCATGAACATCCTCATCAGCGGCGCGGCGGGCAACCTGGGGGGCTTTTTGGCGCGCCACCTGCTTTCCCAAACGGGCCATGAGCTGCGCCTGATGGTCCACAAGAAACCGCTGGCGCCGGACCTTTTGGGTCCGCGGTCCCGCGCCTGTCCCTGCGACCTGGCTGATGCGGCCTCAGCGGCCGAAGCTTGCAGGGGCGTGGATGTGGTGGTGCATTTCGCCGGGGTCCTGTTCTCCCCCCATCCGGAGCGGTTCTTGCCGGTCACGAATTTGGAGTACACGAAGCATCTGGTGGATGGGGCTTTGGCTGCCGGGGTGAAGAAGTTCATTCTGGTGAGCTTCCCGCATGTGGAGGGTCCGACTTCGGCTGGGGCTCCTTGCACTGACCGGCTGGATGGTTCGCCTGTGAGCGTGCACGCTCAGACTCGGCTTGCGGCGGAGAGGTATTTGTTCGAGGCGTCGCGGGGCAAGGCTATGAAGGGGGTGTCTTTGCGCGCGGGGATGGTGTATGGGCGGGAGGTGTTGATGCCGGCTTTTGCCAAGAGGCTGGCGGGCTGGGGGCTGTTGGGGGTGTGGAGGGAGCGGACTCCTATACATGTGATCTCGCTGTGGGATTTCAATGAGTGCTGCCGGGCGGCTGTGGAGAAAGAGGTTTCGGGGATATTCCCTTTGGGAGACGATGCGCCGACGACTTTGCAAGAGTTCTTGGATGGGTGCTGTGATGCTTGGGGGACGGGGCGGCCGTGGAGGGTGCCGGTTTGGGGTGTTTATGCGGCGGCGTGGGGATGTGAGGCGGTGGCGGGGGTGTTGGGGTGGAGGACGCCGTTTACGGTGGATTTTATACGGATCGGGAGGGTGCCGTATTGCTGTGATACGAGGCGGATGAAGGATGAGTTGGGGGTGAGGGTGAGGTATGCGAGTTGGAGGGAGGGGTTGGAGACGTTGTAGCTCATAGTATTTCAAATAAGGGGCGGACATCGCATCACAGTTTTCGATAGGCAGGGCAGCCCAGAACACCGAAAAAAGATTAAAACGGCATTCGTGGTATAATATTTCCACTTTAGGAGATTAAATGCCCCCCACGAATCGACTCATAAGGCCCTTCGCAACCATTATTTTGGCCGCAATCTTGAGTGCTGGTTGCGCAAGTGTACCCAAGGAAGTCGTAGAACTGTCCTATGCCATGGGGCAAGATCTGGACGCGGTACACAGAAGCTATATCGCTCTAATCCATGATCGGTTCGAACGATTCCGCGCCGAGCGCCTCAGGTATTTCAACGAAAGGTGGAAGCCGACCTTCGTCGAAGCCTGGATCCGTGACGGCCGCCTTACCGATATAGCCAACGGCCAGGTCGTCTGGTCAGGCGCGGAGAAGAAGTTTGTGGCGCCATCTGGGAGCCAACAGAAGGACCAGTTGCTGCACTCCGTCCAGTTATGGGCGGTGACCGCAATCAATGGTCTGGATAAAAAGAAAAGGGAGCTTATGGACCCCCTCGATGCCGATGAGAAGTCCATGATCGCGTCCGTCGATGATGCTTTCTTGAGATTAAGCAGCGCCAATGCCGCGATTACCGCGCACCTCAACAGCTTGAGAAAAGTCCAAGAGGTTCAGGATGAGGCGCTCCAGGCACTGAAGGTCAAAGAGATCCGCGACAAGCTCGATCAGCTCATCGTGACGACCTCACAGAATGCGCAGAAGGGACTCGAAGACGTGAAGACTGCCGACCAGTTGCTGGATAAGGCGCAAGAAGAGATCCAAAGCTTGAAGAAATAGGCGCATACCACGGGGGCAAGATGATTCCTATTGACGAGACTGAGGGTATGGGAAGCCTTGCGGAGACTACGGCGGCAGACGTTGATGCAAAACTCAAGGATGAAGAGGCCGAACTCCTCAAGAATACCGCAACAAAGTTGGAAGACTTCCGCCCCATAATCGGACTCTCTAAAGAAGACTTCGAGAAACTGGTGGCGGCCGTGAATGAGTCAACAAGACGGAACGAGGACGCCGCCCTCTTGAAGAAAAGGATCGACAAGCTGGGAGGAGCCGTCGTGAATGTCGCGTCGAAGATCGTCCAGTTGGCCGGCAAGACGCTAACTTAGACAGCAGGGGAGCTCGGACCACCCACCGGACAATGCATCCTGGAGTGAGTCCTAGTTGTTACTCCAGACGTAGGAGGAACTGATGGATGAAATTCTGGGATTGCTCATGGAATGGGCTAGGCAGTTCGATGCCAAATGGCGGTTCCGGGATTGGCGAGCCCACAAGGCATTCGGAAATCGGCTCCATTGCCTAGGCGTTGACGGCTATTCTCCTTTGGTTCTATTCTTGTTGGTGGGGATCCTCACCTTCCAAGCCTTGGGGCCGAGCATAGGCACCTCTTTTTGGGGCCTGACCGTCTGGCTCCTGGTCATCACTGCCGTCTGCGTCGGCCTGCAGCGGCTCCTCCAACCGCACGTGCGCCTTCACTACCTTCATTGGGGGCTGGCGGCCTTGGTTTCAATCGGGTCCTTCGCCTTGGCGAAGGCCGGTTCGACCGAGGCCGGCTTCGCTACGTACCGCCACATCTTCGCTCCCATACTCTGGATACTGCTGGGCGCCCTGGCCTTCGCCGAGTTCTATCTCTCCCCGAAACTCTTCTCTGAATACAAAGGGCTGGTTGCGCCATGCCTCCAAGACGCAGAATTGTTCACCGTGCCGCCGGCGAATTACGGGACGACTTGGGCCACGATGCTCTTCACCTTCGTCTCAGCCCCTTTCCAGCGCCCGCTCTTCATCCTCCTGCCGCCAGCGCTCATGGTCGTTTTGTTTTACGACCGCGGGCTGAGGCTCACTTACATCGTGCACATCGGGCTCGCCTTCTGGTTCCTGGTCGCGATGTCCATGATGAGTGAGCGCCTAAACTTCATGATCGAACGCCTGCGGCGGGTATTCTTCGTGGGAGCCCAACTCGGGATATCCTGCGTGATTATCGGGCTAGCGACGGCAAGGTTGCTCGACATCCAATATGTCACCGTCGTGCTTGAGAGCCAGGTCTGGCAATCGCTCATGATGCTGATCCTTTGCGCGTACCTGACCTCTTGGTTCTATGAATATTGGCTCAACCATATCATTACAGAACGACTCCTGGCCGTGATTTCAGCCGGCCCGCTGTCGAGTCCGCCGAGAGTGCGATATCCCATCAACGCCGAAATGCCGCGCACCAACGTCGCGCCCGAGGGACGCTGGATCCAAGTGCACGCCGGCCGGCGGCTTGCAGTCACTGGGCACAAAGAGATTTCGGATGGTTATGTGGAGACCTTCGAGACCTACGGTCGCTCACAGTTTTTCGAGACTCTGTTCCAGCGCGCGACGGCCAGGAATCGCAACCTCGCTGAGCTGCAGCAAGAGGTTCTCACCGTGCTCAAACGCCGGATCCGGTTGTACTTCTACGCGATGAACACGGTGGTCACGCTCGCTTTCCTCGGCCTTTTCTTCTGGCTGCGGCATCAACCCCAGGCCGCGCAATTGTGCATCCAGCCACCCGCCGCCGATGGCGAACTGATAGCGGGGGCCCCGCCGATCGTGCTGCAAAGCTCGCAAGCAGAGCGCCGAAGCCGAGGCGTGGACCTCCGGGCGCTCCTCGGTGGCCGCGCTCACTCCCGTCGGATACTGGTGGCTGTCTCCGGAGGAGGGACCCGGGCGGCGCTCTACGGCGCCTCGGTCCTCCATGGCCTGCAAAGGCTCGGCGCGGACAAAGACATCGTGGCCATGAGTGGAGTGTCGGGCGGCAGCGCCGCGATTGCGTACTTTGCCTCCCACCGCGACATCCTGACTAAGGGCCTCGACTCCGATTGGAAAGACTACTACTCGGCCATGTCGCTGCCATTTATCCGCGACGTGCTCAATGGCCTTGTCGAATGGAGGATCGCCAACGGGGTCCGCTTGGGCGCGCTCCTCAACGACAGCTTCCGCAGGCGGTTCCGAGCGGAAAAGGATCGGGACACCCTGGGAAAGAACACGGACTTGGCCCTCATGTTCAACACCACGGTGGCAGGGCATCTCCATCGGGACGCCCTAAGGCAAGACGAGCTTCCGAGTTTCGGCAAGTGGGCCTTCGCCAATCAAAGTCTGACTCGCGCCACTTCCGCCGGCACGCATCTGGTCTTCACAAACCTATCTTCGACCGCCGCCTTCGATTCTCCGGGGATTACGAGCGCGGCCGAGGCCAACTTGAAGCACGTGGCTGTCAACGAGCCGAATGTCCCCCTCACAGCGGCCGCGGCTCTCAGCGCGAACTTCCCCCCGGTGTTCTCCAACGCAGCCGTCGATGTCGACGGGACCGACCGGTTTTGGGTGACGGACGGGGGAGCCTCCGACAACCTGGGGCTCGTACCCCTGCTCCTCGCCCTTCACAACGCGCTGGGGTCTCCCGGCCGATGCCCGGGAAATCAGGGGCTCCCCGATATCCATATCATCGCCGCCGACGCGTCGGCGGCCCGGCTGGACTACACCCAGGATCGCGGGATCGGCGCCGCCTCAGGGGCCTCCGAGAAATATGCCACGGAGTTGAGTAGCTGGTTGCTCGCAGACATCCGCGCCCGATACCGCTGTCTTTCGGGACATGACGGAGTCTACCTGCACTTCCTTGCGATGCCTATGGTGCTTCGCTCCCGGGGAGGCATCGGCACTCATTGGGCCCTGCCGGACGAGGTCCATTTCGACGACTCCGACGAGGGCGCTGACCCCGGATCGCGCTCCTTCACGGCATCGAAGAAAGAGATCCTGGAGGCCTTTCGCGACCTTGAGAATCCTCTTCAGGACCCGTGCGCCGTTCGGGATTCGGGGCCGAAGGGGCTCTGGGCGCGGCTCTGCTCCGATCGTCCGCACCGGGATGCCTGGCTGGGGCTACAAAAGGGCCTGGCGCGGCATTGATGCCCGGGCCCAGGACACACGAACAAAGGAAGTCTCGCAATGTCATTTGCCTATGTGCCGGCGAAGTCCGTTCAGAGAGTTGGAGACGCTCTAAGCGCCTGCGCTACCTGCGAGTATCGACGAAACTGAACGGTGGCAGGCTCTTCAAGCCGAAGGCGCGCAAGGAGAGGCTATCCAACGCTTCGAAGTCACGCTTGCGAAAAACAGTCTTGATGGCCTGCGCCAACTGAGGCGCCAGCGAAGAAGGCTCCGGCAGCCGGATGCGCCGCAGGTACTGGGCCTGGAAGCGGAAGTAGCTCCCTCTCATCTTGACCGCATAGGACCAGATGAAGAGCAACGCCACCTTGGAGCTGAGAAGCCCCCCCAACACCTCCATGTCCCAGCAATCAGAGGTCACGAAGTAGAGGTTGTGATGCGGGTGATACCGTCCTTCATCAAAGGCGATCTCGTTTGATCCCGCGATGTCCGGGATAAGCAGTTTGGGAACCTTTACCAGTTCCGGGTAGACCCGGTCGATGGTCCGGAACCATGCCTTCGGGTTCTTCTGAGCGACATGCCGTTTCCTGATCTCTATTCCATGGGCCTCGAAATGCTTGCGCAGCCGCGGGTAATCCTTGAGGTCGATGACCTCCCCGGACGGCTCAAAGGTATTGATCACGCGGCGGCCTGCGTCCTTGATGCTCCCCTCTTCGATATCGGCCCTCATGACCAGGGGGACGAGGCGGTCGGGCTCGATGTCCGCGGAGCGGTCCACGATGTAAACGCTGTCGTTTCCCGTGGCCACTCCGATGTGGACCTTCGCGTTGGCCTCGATGGGCCGGAACTTGGCTTCCAGTTCCCGCAGCGCTTTAAGGTGCTCGGGCGGGCTGAGGACCCAGGGCTCGTCGCCAGAGAACCAGGATTTATAGTGGACGACAGTCGGCGATACCGGGCCGTTCTTCTTGCCCTGCAGGACCGCGGAAAGGGAAGCGCACTCATGGGGCGAGGCAGTCTGCAGCCGGGAGACTTGCACCGGCGCGGCGGCCCCGGCGCTGATGGAGAAGATGGAGGGATAGGCGATTACTTCGGACTCGAAGGGAGACGCCTGATGGAGGTCGATATAGCAGCGGACATTGAACCGCTCGGAGATCATCCGGCGCAGGGGCGAGCCGTACCGGTTGAGGACCCATCTGTCCGCGCAAACGAAAGATAGGACGCCGTCGGGCCTGAGCAGGTTGAGGCTGTGCTCGATGAAGGCCACGTAGAGGTCGGCGCGGTCGTAAAGAGAAGCGTAGCGGCGGCGATACTCGGACTGGAGTATGGGCGCGAGGTTCTCGATTCGGATGTAGGGCGGGTTGCCCACGACGGCGTCATATGGGCCGTCGGAAGACAGCAGGAAATCGGCTTCCTTGACCCACTTCTCCGCCAGCTTGCGAGCCGCTTGGCGAGAGGTCCCGCAGCGTTTGAGCTCAGTTTCCACGGCCAGGCGCGATGCCGCGACGTGCTCTGTGTCGATATCGAAAGCGTCTATGCAATCGGCCAGCCGCTCCGGCGGCACGCCGCGGCGCTTGGCTGATTTCATGAGCCTTTCCACGGCTTTGATCAGAAAGGCCCCGGTGCCGCAAGAGGGCTCAAGGAGCCGCAAGTCCGTCAGGTCCCGGTTGGCCGTGTAGCCGGCGAGGTCGAGGATGAGCTCTACGATATGGGGTTTGGTCAGGACGACGCCGTGGGTCTCGCCGGACGAGCGTTTGCCGTAGGCGTAGGCCGCCTTTGGGATGTGGAGGGACAGGTTCATGAGTAACTGCATCCACTCATATATACGTTTGACCTGCCAAAAAAGTTCCAATGTGCCCGCCCAAGCTGGCGAAGAACTGCCGGGCGTGGAGGTCTTTGGCGGGTTCGGTGTACTGGCCGGCTTTGCCTTGTTTCTCGGTAGAGACGATGAAGGCCGCGGCGTCGTAGAGCCTTTCCCGGACGAGCTTGCGCAGGAAGAGCTCATAGCGCTTCATGTAGGAGGTGTTCTTGAACTCGGGGAAGACGGGGAAGTGGGGCTCATCGGCCCTCACGGGGGAACGCGAGCCTGCGCAGTCCTGGAGGAGCATGATCCAGCCGAGCCAGGGGCGGGGGCTTTGGTCGAAGGCGCCTTCACGGAAGGCGGTCCAGAGGTCGTGGGCGGTGCCGATGGCTTCCTCGGAGCGGTTGTTGAAGTTGTTGCCGAAGGAGGGGCCTCTCTGGGATTTGAACTCCATGGCGGCGATGAGATTCCCCTTGCTCACGACGACGAGGTCCCATTTCTTGGTGGGGCGGAAGTAGCCGGGGAGTTCGAGTTTGCGGTCGCGGTAGATGTGGGCGTCGGGGATGCCGTTGTCGGTGAGGATCTGGGTGACGAGGCGGCTGAAGCCGTCCATCTGCTTGCCACCGGTGACGGCGGTGCGGCCGCCGCGGTCGGCGTCGCCGGAGCGTTGGCGGCGGGATTGGGAGGCGAGGGTTTTCCAGTAGTGGGAGACGGCTAGGCTGACGCGTTTTTCTAGGTCTTTGAGGAGGACCGGCATGGGGTGTCCAGAGCTGCTATTAGGGATTCTACCAAATGGGACGGCTCGGGACGGAATGTCAGAAACGGTTTAGGGCAATGGTGGCGAAGTCGGATTTCGATTCCCTCCTATCCCCCGGCAAATTTGTTACCATGCGTCGTTGACCAAAATGTCTTGGCTTGAGACAGTAGCCAGCGAGGACCGGGAGGCCGACTAGCATCTTAGGCTATATAGGCAACACTGACTTCGAGTGGTACCAATACCTCGCGAGTCACCCCGAATTCCGCGAGGTCAATTTCTGGCAGCCATCCGGCGGCCGCGGTTTCCGGGCCATATCTCCTGGTGAGCCGTTCTTCTTCCGCCTCAAGTCGCCGCATAACGCCATCGCGGGTTTTGGCTATCTCTCCCGCCACGAGATCCTCCCTGCTTGGCTTGCCTGGGACACCTTCGGGATGGCGAACGGCGCTCCGACGTTTCAAGAGATGGTCCGCCGCATCGCCAGATATCGCCGCGAACCGGCGGACCCGCACGGCAGCAATCGGATCGGCTGCCTCATGGTCGTAGACCCAGTCTTCTTCCCCCCATCGTCCTGGGTCAGGGAGCCGTCCGGTTGGCACCAGAATATCGTCCAAGGTAAGACCCTCGATTTATCCAGCGGCGAAGGCCTACGCCTTTCAATGGAGTGTAGCGACAGAGCGCGGGGCGGCGCGGCGCTCACCAGAGATGGCATAGAAACCCAGAGGTTCGGCGAACCCCTCATGATCCGCCCCAGACTTGGGCAGGGTAGTTTCCGCCTCGCTGTCACGGATGCCTATGAGAGTGCCTGCGCCATCACGATGGAGCATTCCTTGCCAGTCCTCGATGCCGCCCACATTCGGCCCTATTCCGAGGGCGGAGAGCATGAGATTTCGAACGGCCTTCTTATGAGGTCCGACATCCACCGCCTCTTCGACAAAGGATACGTGACAGTTTCGCCGGACATGCGTTTTCAAGTAAGTGGTAAACTCAAAGACGATTTCTCCAACGGCCGGAGCTATTACAGCCTGCACGGCCAGCCCATCCATCTGCCCAACCGACTTCAGGACCAGCCTGACAAGCTCATGCTTGATTGGCACAACCACAATCTCTACCAAGGATAAAGGCCATGCCTGACAGAATCGCGACCCTCTCCAACGCCATCAATGCATTTGCCCGCGACCGCGACTGGGAACAATTCCACACTCCAAAGAATCTCGCGATGGCCCTCTCAGTTGAGGCCTCCGAAATCGTCGAGATATTCCAATGGCTTACCGAGAGCCAAAGCAAAGACCTTCCCGCCGAGAAAGTCCACCACCTCCGGGAAGAACTCGCGGACACCTTCATCTTTCTCCTAAAGCTCGCGAATCATTACAAGGTCGATCTCATAGAGGCCGCCCACCAAAAACTTGAGAAAAACGCCAAGAAGTATCCCGTTGAGAAGGCCAAGGGAAACGCCAAGAAGTACAACGAGTTCTAAATACACCCCGATTCTGGGAACGTCGACCAATGGGCCCGACCATACGCTTAAAAGGCGTGTGCCTGTCGATAAAGATATCGGGTTAGTGCCATTTTGGTATCGAGACTGCCTGTAGAATGGATGGCAACCCCTGAACAGTGTCACATGACCATCTGCGAAACCCAAGAAAACATTGGTGCGAAAGCCATTTTTTGTTAAAATCTTCTAACCATCGGCGCCATCCCTTAGCAAACAAGAAACGATGATTGCCTTCGAGCAATACGAGCAGCATCTCCTCAATCTTGTGAGGCGCCTCAGTGTATCCAGCAGACAGGATTCGCGAAATGAAGTTGCTTTGGCCTTGGATGGGCAGCCAGCTAGAGTACTGCACACCCTAGTCGAATTGGATGCCTGCAGTCTCGCAGGGGCATTCTTCACGAGTGCTCGGCTCGCCAACCGCCTAGTTCGACCTTGGAAGAACGAATTATCGTCGGGCAAGGCAAAAGTATTTGATCCCGCTTGCGGCGCTGGCGATCTCCTCCTAGCGGTCGCTCGTCAGTTTCCCGTTAAGCCCACTCTTGGCCGCACTCTCAGATTTTGGAGCGACCACCTGTTCGGCTACGACATACACCAGACCTTTGTCAGAACGACCAAGCTTCGGCTAATATTGCTCGCCTGCCAACGCTGCACACTCCATGACAGGATTCCCGAGATAGATGACGTTTTCAAAGGCATTGAGTGTGCCGACTGCTTACGGAAGAGGTGGCCACAAAATACAACTCATGTCATCATGAACCCGCCTTTTACGCTTTCCGCGCCCGCCCGCGGATGCGAATGGGCAAACGGGCAGGTGAACCAAGCAGGCATTTTCCTCGAAAGAGTGCTGAAGAAGGCGAGACCAGGCTCAAAGATTGCCACGATTCTACCTGAGGTCTTAAGAACCGGAGCCCGCTATCAACACTGGCGAGAATTCATAGAACGACTTGGCATGATTGACTCAGTAGACGCGATGGGAAACTTCGGGCCAATAGCAGACGTAGACGTATTCACCCTTCACATGAGATGTTGCCCGCCAGAGGACCGGGAAGCCCCGCACTGGTGGAGCCCCACATCGGGGCTGACCGTCAAGGATTTATTCCACGTAAACGTTGGTCCAGTCGTACCACACAGGGACCGCAAGATTGGCCCCCGCGCTCCTTTTTTCGATGTAAAATCTGCGGCCCCCTGGTCCACGATACGCAAGGCATCTGAATTCAGACGTTTCAAAGGACGGCTATTTGCCCCGCCATTTGTCGTCGTTCGAAGGACGTCCAGCCCAAGCGACAAGAGTCGTGCGATAGGGAGTGTCATCAAGCTCAATTCAAGTGTTGCTGTTGAAAATCACTTACTAGTCTTAACTCCTCGCGACGCCCGAATTGGCACGTGCATGCGCCTTATGCGGGCCCTAAAAACAACTGATACCTCAGCTTGGCTAAACAAGCGAATTCGTTGTCGCCACCTTACGGTAGGAGCCTTGGGAGACGTCCCCATCACACAGGAACTCAAATGAAGTTTATCGTCGACGCCAGAGCTATTCTTAGGCTTGGTCGGGATAGCATACGCGATCACACCACCGCTGTCGTAGAGCTGGTAAAGAATAGCTATGACGCCGGCGCCAAACAAGTCGAAATTGAAATCTGTCCGAATGCAACTCCCCCATTCTTGCGTATAGCAGATAATGGCGACGGGATGAACGACACCGAGCTTGAATCAAATTGGCTCCGTATCGGCTTCTCACGCAAGGCAGAGGACCGATTCTCCGGGGAACGCCGGCGGCGAACGGGAGAAAAGGGCATCGGCCGACTATCGGCTGATCGCCTTGGCGCAGACCTGGACCTCCTTACAAAGACACGCGGAGGGAAGCCTCACGGCCTCCGAGTTGATTGGAATCAATTCGATGTCGATGGGAAGACCCTGGAATCCGTTGACTTGCCCATTCTGGATGCGTCAGATATCAATTTACCACCCGATGAAAGCACGCCTGCGAAAGCAGGAACAGAATTGAGAATCCATCGCTTGCGACAAGCTTGGACGCAAGAAGATGTGGAGGCCCTCTACCTGGAGTTGTCTCTCCTGATTTCGCCCTTCCAGACTCTCTCCGACTTCAAAATATTTCTATTCTCCGATGCTTGGAAGAAAAAACGTGTTGAGGTCACCACGCAGGTTCCCACTCAGGCTCAATTGGACTTCGACGGCGTCTTCGATGGGAAGAGCTTGACCTACGACATCAGTCAGCGCGGCAAGTCAAAGAAATCGGACGTCTTCTCAGAGACAATGCCCTGGAACAAATTGCTCCAAGAAATCGGGCAAGGGGTCGAGGACGACGCCGTTAACCTTGGGCCCGTCAAGGTCAAGCTATTACTCTTCATTGGCAAAAGCGAGGTTCTCGGCGCCAAGGGATTCTCCATAAATGAGCTAAGAACATTCCTCCGCGAGAACGCTGGCGTCCGAATTTATCGCGACTTTGTACGAGTCAAACCATACGGGGAGCCAAAGGATCCACAAGGTGATTGGCTCGGTCTTGCGGGACGCCGCTCCGGCGATCCAGCGGGCGTCGGTCGCAAGACGTACAAGATAGCCCCGAATCAGCTTGTCGGCGCCGTTTTCGTCGGAAGGGATTCCAACGCCGGACTAGTCGATAGTTCCTCGCGTGAAGGGCTGGTTCACGACGAACAGTATTACGCGCTGCGGAAATTGGTGCTTGCATGCGTGAGACTCTTGGAGTCCTATAGACATAAGACCTACAAAGCCGAGCAAGCCAAATCACCTGCAGACAAAGCAAAGGAATCCGCTGGGCAAGTATCGGCTAGGCTAGAGACCCTCCAGGACGAACTTCGCACCATGCGATCCGCTGTCCCACCAACCCATGCACGTGCATTAGATCGATTCGTTGACGAGACTGCGGCAATCGCGAAAACGGCGTCGCTGACAGAGAAGTCCATTGAAGACCTTATACAGCAAAGTGCTCTATATCGAGGCCTCGCAACAATTGGTATTGCTTCGGCAGTATTTGGACACGAGACCCAGTCGGCTATCGATGAATTCAAGATGGCCGCTGAAGCCGCACAGGCACAACTAACGATGAGCCCCCCCCGCACTCCTGTAGCCATCAAGGAACTTACCAAAGCTATAAATTTTTCAGATCGCGTTGCGTCTTGGGGTGCCTTTGCCTTGGCCCGGGTACAGTATGAGAAACGCAGGAGACGCGAAAGAGAACTAAAGAGCGTGTTCGAGGATCTCCTGCAACATATTGTTCCGATCTTTGAATCGGCCAACATAACGATGACCCCGGTCTTTGAACCCATACGTGCCAAAGTATTTGAGATGGACATCGAATCAATACTGCTGAACCTACTGACGAATGCCTACCATGCATGTCAGCAAGTGACCCATGAACGGAAGGTGCTTGTCTCATTAGCTAGGACAAAGGTGGATCATAATGACGGGTACACCATTACCGTTTCGGACAGTGGCCCTGGTGTGGCCGAGCGATATCTCTTCAAGATTTGGGAGCCGCTGTTCTCCACGAAGGTAGACAGACATGGCAAGCAGATTGGCACAGGTCTGGGGCTTACGATTGTCCGGTCGATTGCTGAAGATCTCCACGGATCAGCCTCTGTCGATCGCGACCCCACCCTCAATGGTGCACGGTTCAAGGTCTGGCTTCCGAACTAATATATGCCCACAATAGCCATCGTCGATGATCGTCCAGAAAATAGGGAGTCCCTCCAGAATCTCATTGAACCCAAGCTCCTTCCGGGGTGGGACTGCCGACCGCTGCACCCACTGGAGAATCTTTCCGACTACCTTTCACTTCTAGTAGACAAGGAAAAGGACATTGTCGCCATAGTCTTAGATGAAAAGCTTCACGAAAGAGGTTCGACGGAAAAGAAGAATGTTACCTACCGCGGAACAGACTTGGCGAAATTCCTTCGAAAACGGCTCCCAGAATTTCCAATCTACCTCATCACCAGTTTCCAGGAAGAGCTAAAGACCGATGAGGGACTTTTTGAAGAGCTTTTCCCACGGAACATTTTCACAAAGAACCCTGGCGTACATGTTAAGCGGATGATTCGCGCTGGCTTACGATTCTCCCGCAATTTTCAAAAGGAACTCAACGAATTATCAGCGGTAGCCACGCGGATAGCCCAAGGCAACCATACGGTGACGGACCTCCGCCGCGCGACTGCAATCCGCGAACAACTTGGCATCGCGTTTCCTGCCGGGGAGATGGCAGATCGGACTGAGTGGCTCAACCAACTCAACTCGTCCATCGATGGATTACGGAATCTATCATCGCAGATTAACGCAGCTCTAAAACGCTCAAGACGCCACAAGCAGGCGTAATGCGCTGGTTCCGCGTCGACAAAGCAATCGCTGTAAGGCCGAACGGCGGCACTTACAAGGATTGGAAACCTCACCTTCGTCAAGAAGCACAGTACCAGTGCGTATACTGCGCCATACATGAAGCATGCTTTGGTGGTGAACGGAACTTCCACGTCGAACATTTCAAGCCCAAGAGTCGGTTCAAGACACTGATAAACAGGTACGACAATCTGTTCTATTCTTGTGCAATCTGTAATACGTTCAAGGGGAGTCAGTGGCCAGGGCACGTCGGGAACAATTTCTCCCTTGTGGGATTTATTGATCCCTCGAAAGTAGATTATTGTGCGATATTTTCAGTTGATGCCCATGCGGGATTGCTCTCCGCGGGGAACAACGCCGGCAGGTTCATGATTGAGCAACTGTACCTCAACCGCCCCCAGCTACTGTCCGAAAGGAGAATCGCATCCGCCGTGCGAGCCCTCTCTCTCGAACAGGCCCGCCTGCAAGCCGCTGTGCAGTCCTGGGAGGATAGCGGTTGCCCTCCAGCGGCGGGCCGATTGATCGCAAAAGCAGTCAAAGCCCTGATTGCAACAGCAAACTTGCTCAGCAAAGCTCGCAAAGTAGTTCCCTATCAACCATCCGACGTCAGGCGTTAAGCCGCAGAACCCCGCAGCAATGCAGGTCAACACTCAGTCTCTTGCAACCGCCTAGAGACGCATGCAAGCGACACTCATATAAGGGGTGAAGGCGGAGCGAGTGGCAGGCTTTAGATAGCACGGCTTAAGGCGAATCGCGATTTCCGTTCCAATCAACCAGCTGTCTCTCTAGAACTTGCCGAAACCGCGAAATCATATTGACCGCCCAAACTCGCAATTGAATCAGGTCGTCTGTCTCGCCAGTAATGAAGACATCATTGTATATTGCGACACGGGATGCCGTTCGATCGGGCAATCGTTCCCACCACACACGGCCGACTTGCTGGTCGATGGCGCCGCGGTTTGAATAGAGGAAATCAAAAATTCTCTTGTTGGTTTCCTTATTCTTTGACTGGATGTAAAACTCGACTCGGAATTGTTGGGTCCGCGTAAATGCAAAAACCAGATAGCCAAGGATCTGCTTGTCGTTGCCACGAAGTGTACTGATTGTGTGCCAACTCTTGCCACCCGGTAATGCATTACGCACACTCCAAGGAACGGCTTGCCGGAGTTCTTGGACAAGTTGCGTAAAAAACTCGATATAGCCTTTTTGTCGCTCTCTAATTCTGGAAAATACAACGGTTTTGTCGCCGAGGTCCATTTCCGCCACGCGCCAATCGACGCTGAGCCATTCTCGAGATTGTACGTGGCCCACTGAATCATTCGCCCACCAGGCTCTATGCTGACTTGCTGCTGGCGGCAGCTCTCTCTTGATTATTTCTTCGATTTGTGCAAACGATAGCCCAATCGAATCTATACTTGGGGGCAGATTCCGAAGCCACGTGGCGAGTGGCGCATAACGGCCGGTCGCTGCGTCCGGTGCCTCATCGACAACTTCTATCGGGTCATCGTCATTGCTCGCAGGAGGCTGCGGTGATGCGGCGACCTTCGGGGCATTCTTCTCCGCCAGATGCAGGAACGCTTCTCGAACTCGCTTTTTATTGCGCTGCAGCAAGGTGAGGCAGAAATCCATTTCATCACGGCGGACGGCGTCAATGTCCGTCCTAAAATGTGCTACAGAATTTCTCGTATTACGGATTGAGTCAAGATGTCGAATCAAAGCATCCCGTTCAATTCCGAGAACGTTTTCATAGACTTCCCATCGATCTTTGTGGACCAATAGGTGGATAAACTCGCTCAAGTGCAATTCCTCGAACGACGGCGTCTTAACTCTAAAGTGCTCAGCAAAGCTAGCTCTAATCGAATCGGCACAAATTTCCGATCCGGCGTGCTGCTTCTGAACATAAGTACGGACCGCAGATTCGTACCTCCTAAAATTCTCACCTCCCGAAGGGGTTATGTCCGAGATTGCATCGTTCAGTGCTTGCCAATCAGTCTTGCCTGTGGAGTCGATAAATGCGGCGACGATATAATCCCGAATCGTGTTTTCGATATCTTCAATTTTCATCATGTCATTGGCACGCCACCGGAAGAACTCGCTGGTATCGAAGGGGGTAATTATGCCAACGAGCTTGCCGGCATCGTCGACCACCAGGACAGCGGGCTCGCTTTGGAGTATTTCAAGAGCAGGAGTAATCTCCTGGCTATGCTTAACTGAACGCATCTGTATAGAGGCATCATGGACGCGAAGTTGCCCCAACGAAGTGCCTAGATATGCCATTGGCCTCAGAATGGACGCAGGCGTTACCAAACCGATTGGGCACTCAGCATCATCGATTATCGGCAGTTGGCTAAAATCATTTTCAAGCATAAGCCTGAATGCGGCATCTGCCCCATCATCTTCCCGCACAGTTGTGGGGGTTGGTCGCTGGGATATCAGGTCTCTAATCGAATTGGCCATAGATCCTCGATGGGTTGATTTCACAAAGTTTAGGAGGAACAAGCCGCAGTAGTGTCTCGGAGCAATAAATCCACTTCATGCGGATTAAAACTCACTCACAAATTATCCCGCCCCCCACCCTTACGCCTTCCACTTCCATTCCAATATCTCCGGCATATCCTGCCCGTGCTTCCTCACATACTCCTTATGCTCGATCAGCTTGTCCCTCATCTCCTGCCGCACATGCGCCTGCATCGCCTCCAGCTTCGGCACCCTATTCACCACATCCAGGAACAGATGGAACCTATCCAGCTCGTTCAACACCGCCATATCGAACGGCGTCTCTTCTTTGTATCCCCGCACATGCAGGTTGTCATGATTCTTGCGCCGGTACATCAACCGGTGTATCAGCCACGGATACCCGTGGTAGGCGAACATGATCGGCTTGTTCCTCGTGAACAGATCGTCGAAGTCATCGTCCGCCAACCCATGCGGATGCTCGCTCGGCGACTGCAAGGTCATCAAATCCACCACATTGATCACCCGCACCTTCAAGGCCGGGATCTTCTCCCGCAGCATCTGCACTGCCGCCAAAGTCTCCAGCGTCGGCACATCCCCCGCGCAAGCCATCACCACATCCGGCTCCCCCCCCTTGTCTGAGGAAGCCCACTCCCACATCCCTATGCCCGCCGTGCAGTGCTTGATCGCCGCGTCCATGTCCAGCCACTGCGGCGCCGGCTGCTTGCCCGCCACGATCACATTGATGTAGTGCCGGGACCTCAAGCAATGGTCCGCCACTGACAGCAAGGTATTGGCATCCGGCGGCAGATACACCCGGATCACGTCCGACTTCTTGTTGACCACATGGTCTATGAAGCCCGGGTCCTGATGCGAGAAGCCGTTATGGTCCTGCCGCCACACATGCGAGGTCAATAAATAATTCAAGGAAGCTATCGGCCTGCGCCACGAGATCCCCTTGGTCACCTTCAGCCACTTCGCGTGCTGGTTGAACATCGAGTCGATGATGTGGATGAAAGCCTCATAGCAAGAGAAGAACCCATGCCGGCCCGTCAATAAATACCCCTCCAGCCAGCCCTGGCACTGATGCTCGCTCAACACCTCCATCACCCGCCCGTCCGCCGCAAGATGATCGTCCGTAGGCAAAGTCTCCGCCATCCAAGCCCGCCCCGTCGCCTCGAAAAGATTGCCCAGCCGGTTGGAAGCCGTCTCATCCGGCCCGAAGACCCGGAAGTTGCGGCTCTCCATGTTCAGCTTCATCACGTCGCGCAAGAAACACCCCATCACCCGCGTCGCCTCGGCCTCGACCGAGCCCGGCGAGCCGACCTTCACCGCATAGTCCCGGAAATCCGGCATCTTCAGCGCGCGCAGAAGCTCGCCCCCGTTGGCGTGCGGGTTTGAGCCCATGCGGCGCTGGCCCTTCGGCGCCAGCTCCGCCAGCTCAGCCTTCAGCTTGCCGTTCTCGTCGAAGAGCTCCTCGGCCTTATACGACCTCAGCCACTGCTCCAAAAGCTTCACATGCCCCGACTTCTCGGACATATCCGAGAACGGCACTTGATGAGAGCGCCAGCTCCCCTCCGCCGGCAGACCGTCCACCACCTTCGGCCCGGTCCAACCCTTCGGCGTGCGCAGGACGATCATCGGCCACATCGGACGAGCCTTGGCGCCCTTCTCGCGCGCGTCATACTGGATAGCCTTGATCTCAGCGGCCGCCTTGTCCAAGGTCCAAGCCATCAACTGATGCATGGTCTCCGGGTCAGAGCCCTCGACGAAGTAAGGCTTGTAGCCATAGCCCAGCATCAGAGCGGTCAGCTCAGCCTTCGGGATACGGGCCAGCACCGTCGGGTTGGCGATCTTGTAGCCGTTGAGGTGCAGGATAGGCAGCACGGCCCCGTCTTTGGCAGGGTTGAGGAACTTGTTCGAGTGCCAGCTCGTGGCCAGCGGCCCAGTCTCCGCCTCCCCGTCGCCCACCACGCAGCAGACCAGCAGGTCCGGATTGTCGAAGGCCGCGCCGAAGGCGTGGGAGAGCGCGTAGCCCAGTTCCCCGCCCTCGTGGATCGAGCCCGGAGTCTCCGGCGCCACGTGGCTCGGGATGCCCCCCGGGAAGGAGAACTGCGTGAAGAGCTTCTTCATCCCCTCCTCGTCTTGGGAGATGTTGGAGTAGACCTCGCTGTAGGTGCCTTCAAGATAGGTGTTGGCCACGATGCCGGGCCCGCCATGGCCCGGGCCCGCGATATAGATCGCGTTGAGGTCGTGCTCTTTAATAAGGCGGTTCATGTGCACGTAGATGAAGTTGAGGCCCGGCGTGGTGCCCCAGTGGCCCAGCAGGCGCGGCTTGATGTGCTCTATCTTGAGCGGCTTTTTCAGGAGAGGGTTGTCGTAGAGGTATATCTGTCCGACGGAGAGATAGTTGGCCGCGCGCCAGTACGCGTCCATCTTCTTTAAGAGTTCCGGCGAGAGGGGTTTTACTGCGGATTTCTCGGCGAGGGGAGCGGGTTTCATGGAGCCTCCTGGACTAGGCAGAGCATACCAATTCCCAGGCCGGGCGAGGATGCGCCGCCCCCGAGGACGGGCTGTGCGAGCGTACGGCCAGCTCTAAAGCTAGCTTACGGCCAGAAGTTCTTTCTCGGCCACGCCGGAGCGCGCTTGTCCGCAGTTCGTGCAGACGAAGGTGCCCGTGGGCATGCCCTGGAAGTATTCCTTCTCTAGGTGGGGATGGGAACAGGGCTTCTTGCCCCATTCGTTGCGCAGTTCCTCGGCTCTTTGAGTTCGCATGACACTCACCTCGCAGTCCGATCGACTACCAAACTCCCGGTTTAGGGGCCGGGACTTTCACGATTTCCTATTATACACCTAAACCGGTGTCAATAGAGCAAGATTATTCCGGGCCGCACAAGCGCTATAATCCCTCCGTGGCCGCGGTCAAACTCCCGAAGACCCTCACCCTCCACATCGGCCAAGCCGGCTTCGAGACCTTCCTGGCCAAGGAGGTCGGCTCAGCTCTGGAAAAAGGCCCGGGCTGGGTGCTGGCCGGGCAGGACAAGAGCGAGCCGTGCTTCGCCCATCTCTCCCTCTTGGAGACCGTCGAGGTCAAGGCCGCCACGGTCAACGCCTTGGCCGGGGGCGTGGCCGACTATTTCCGGCGAACCAGCATAGACGAGCGCTACGACCAACCCTGGCCCCTGTGCTTCGAGGCCGCCGACATCGAGGGCCTGGGCACGCGCTGCCGCGGCGTGCAGGACGCCTTCCGGGAGAAGGTCAGCCGCATGGCCCGGGTCATGAAGCTCGCCAAGGAAGGCCGCCCCGACCCCAGCACGTGCCGCGGGCTTTTCGTCTATCTCGCGGATTTCGACCGCGCCTTCGCGTCGCGCTTCGCCCGGGTGGGCGGCCAGCGCCGCATGGCCGACGACCCCCAAGCCCCATCGCGCTCCTTCCTCAAGGTCGAGGAAGCCTATTTCGTTCTGGGAGAAGCCCCGGCGTCGGGACAGACCGTGGCGGACCTGGGCGCCGCGCCCGGCGGCTGGAGCTACAGCGCGGCCCGGCACGGCGCGCGCGTCCTGGCCGTGGACAACGGCCCCCTCAAAGGCGGCGCCGCCGGCAACCCCAACATAGAGGCCCGCGCCGAGGACGCCTTCAGGTTCCGGCCCCGGCCGGCCGTGGACTGGCTCTTCTGCGACCTCTTGGACGACCCGCGCAAGGTCATCGAGTTGCTGCGGCGCTGGGTGGAGGGCCGCTGGTGCTCCCGTTTCATCGTGAATCTGAAGTTCGGCCGCCACGACCCTTTGCTGCTACTGCAGGAGGCCTTCTCCGAGCGCACCGGCATCGCCCGACGCTGTGACCTGCTGCGCGCGCGGCACCTGTATCACGACCGCGAGGAACTCACCCTCGTGGGCCGGCTCCGAGGCGTCCGGGCGGCGGCGCCTTAGCCTGCCGCCAAGGTCCCGATAGTCTTGCCCAAGTCGCTGATCGTCGCGACCAGAGACTCGGGATCGATGGGCTTGATCAGGTAGTGAGTGAAGCCCGCGGCCAGGATCTTGATGCGGTCCGCCTCCCCGGCATCGCCGGTCAAGGCCAGTATCGGGATATTGCCGCCCAGCGCCGCGGGCAAAGCGCGGACTTTAGCGAGGAGCGCGAAGCCGTTCTCCCCGGGCATCGCGATATCCGTAAGGATGATATCGGGCTTCTCCCGGCGCATAAGGTCGCAGGCCTCGCTCACGGAGCCCGCCGCGAAGGTCAGGGCTCCGAACTTCCGCAAGACCATATCGAGCACCATGCGCACGTCGGCCTCGTCCTCGACGAGCAATATGCGCAGCCCGGCCAGCAGCGGCGCCTCGCTGCGGCGCGGCGGCGCCGCCGTATCGAAGGCCCCGCCTTCGTTCTTGACCAAAGGCAGGCTGACCGTGAAGGTGGAGCCCCGCCCCAGGCCCGGGCTTGCGCATGACAGCGTGCCGCCGTGCATCTCCACAAGATGGCGCGAGATGGACAAGCCCAGGCCCAGCCCCCCGTGCAGGCGCTTGGAGGAGCTGTCCGCTTGCCAGAACTCTTGGAAGATCATGGGCAGCGTCTGCGCCGTGAGACCCTGCCCCGTGTCGGCCACGGCGACTCTGACCTGCGCGCCGCTGATCCGCCAGGAGACGGTCACGCTGCCGCCTGCGGGAGTGAATTTGACCGCGTTGGTGAGCAGGTTGACGAAGACCTGCTGGAGGCGGGCGGCGTCGCCGGTCATCGACAGGCTCCGCGCCGGGTAGTCCGTCTTAAGATCGACATCCATCAAGGCCGCGGCCGGCCGTATGACATCGACGGCGGCCTCGATCGCCGCGCTCAGATCCATGACGCGGGCCTCGATGGAGAGCTTGCCGCTCATGATCCTGCTGACGTCGAGCAGGTCATCGACGATCTGGGTCTCCTGCCTCACGCACTTCTCGATGACCCTGAAGGCTTCCCGCATCTCGGCCGGAGTCAGCTTCCCGCCCTGCAGCAGCAGGGCGTAGCCCAGCAGCGGGGTCAGCGGCGCGCGCAGCTCGTGCGAGATCACCGCCAGGAGCACGTCCCTGGCCCGGCTCGCCTCCTCGGCGATGACGAGAGCCCCTTCGGCTCTGGTCAAGGCCGAGCCCTCCTGGCTTTCCTTGGTCCGGGCGAACTCCTCGCCGGCCTCCAGCATCCCATGCAGGATGACGTCATAGAGCAGGTCCCGCTCGTCGGGCGCCAGCGGCCGGGTCTCCTCCAGGACCTCGAAGATGACCCGGCGCAGGATGGCGTATTCAAGGAGCACGTACTTGATGGAGTAGGCCTTCATGTCGGCCCTCTGCCGGCCGTGCTCCTTGCTGATGCTCTGCGCGGCGTAGACGTAAGGCCTGGGCTGTTGGGCCAGGATCTGCGCGATCTCCTCGAGGAATAGGGGCAGCGCGTTCAAGAGCGCGGGCTGCGGCAGGCCTTTGCCGGCGATGATCTCCCCGCGGGCGCGGCCCTCCCAGACCTCAAGGATCCTGTCTCGGCTTCGTTTGAATACTGTGGAGAGTTCGGGCATGGAGTCTCCCGGGAAGCAGTCCTGCTCATAGGATGGCGCCCAAAGGTCAACAAAACATCAGAAGATTCATGTCGAGCGGTCCGCAGGGCGTTCAGGCGGGCCGGCGCAGCAGGGCCTCCAGCTCCGCCGGCTCGGTCACCGGCGGCAGGCAGGCCAGGTCCCGGCACACGTAGGCCGCGGCCCGGCCGGCCAGGGGCCCGCGGCCCCGCGCCAGCGCGATGGGCGCGCGGCCGTCGGCCAGCGCGACCACCTGGTTCGGACAGAAGACCTTGCGCGCGGCGCGCAGCAGAGCCTCCGGCTCCGGGCCCGAGACCACCAGCGCGGTCACCGGCCCCTTGAGGAAGTCCACGGCGCAGAGCATGGAGGCGTGCCCGGACGGGCTGCGCGCCAGCGCGCCGCTGAAGGAGGCCACGGTGCGCTCGGCGCGCTCGCGCAACTCCGGGTCTCCGGTCAGCTCATGGAGCCTCAGCAAGGTCTGGGCCATGACCGCGTTGGCCAAGGGCATGGGCCCCTCGTACTCCTCGCGCAGGCGCGCGAAGAGCGTCCCATCCGGGGCCGCGGAGAAGAATCCCCCGGTCTCTTCGTCCCAGAACAGCTCCACGGCCCGGCCCGCCAGGCGCGCCGCGGCCGCGCAGTAGGCCGCGTCGAAAGTCGTCTCATAGAGGTCCAAGAGCGCCGCGGCCAGGTAGACGTGGTCCTCGAGATAGCCGTCAGGGCCGCAGACCCCCGCGCGCGGGCAGCGCAGCAGCCGCCCGCAGCTGACGTGCTTGTCCAACAGGAAGCGGGCCGCGCGCGCCGCGGCCCGGGCGTAGAGGTCCGAGCCCAGGACCTGCGCGGCCTTGGCCAAAGCGCTGATCATGAGCGCGTTCCAGCCCGTGAGCACCTTGTCGTCGCGCCGCGGCCGCGGCCGCCGGCCGCGCGCCCGCAGCAGCGCGGCGCGCAGGCGCGAGAAGTCCCCTTCCTCGACGACGCGGAGGACGCTGGCGCCCCGAGGCTCGACTGCGAAGGCGCGGCGGAAGCTCTCCGCGTCCTGCCGCCCGAGGACGCCGCGAACCTGCTCCGGCGTCCAGACGTAGAATCCCCCCTCCTCCCCGTCGCTGTCGGCGTCCTGCGCGGCGCAGAAGGCGCCCTCCGGAGTGCCGAGGTCCCTCATGACATAGCGCAGGGTCTCCTGGGCGATGCGGGCATAGAAGCCGTCGCCCGTGGCCTGGGCGGCTTCCAGGTAGGCCGTGGCCAGCAGGGCGTTGTCATAGAGCATCTTCTCGAAATGCGGCACGCGCCACTGGGCGTCCGTGGAGTAGCGGTGGAAGCCTCCGCCCAACTGGTCGTAGATGCCGCCCCGCGCCATGGCCCGCAAGGTGCGCTCGGCCATGGCCAAGGGCTCCGGCTCTCCCGTGCGCAGATGCCGGCGCAGGAGGAACCGGATCACGGAGGCCTGCGGGAACTTCGGCGCGGGCGAGAACCCGCCGTGGGCCGGGTCGAAGTCCTGCGCCAGCTGCCGCGCGCCCCGCTCCAGGACCTCGTCGACCGCGACGACGCCGGGCTGGACCCGGCGCGCGGCGTCCTGCAGGTAGCCCGCCACCGCGCCGGCATCGCCGAGGACGTCGGCGCGCCGGGTCTTCCAGAGCCGCGCGGCCTCGCTGAGCAGAGCCAGGAAGCCCGCCTTGGGGAAATAGGTGCCGCCCATGAAGGGCTTCAAGGCCGGGGTCAGCCACACCGACAAAGGCCAGCCGCCCTGCTGGCCCATGGCCTGGACCGCGGCCATATAGAGCGCATCCAGGTCCGGCCGCTCCTCGCGGTCGACCTTGACGGCCACGAAGCCCTCGTTGAGGCTGAGCGCCACCTCCTCGTCCGCGAAGGACTCGCGCTGCATCACGTGGCACCAGTGGCAGGCGGAATAGCCGATGGAGAGGAAGACGGGCTTGTCCTCTTGGCGGGACTTGGCGAATGCCTCCGCGCCCCAGGGGTACCAGTCCACGGGGTCGTGGGCATGCTCCAGGAGATAGGGGCTGGACTCGCCGGCCAGACGGTTGGCGCTCTGAAGCTTCATGGGGACCTCCGCTCACCGCTGGACCGGCTGGGAGAAATGCCGGTCGGCGCGCTCCTGGAGCTGCTGCGGCGTCAGCTCCTCCCGGCGCTCGGCCACGGTCCAGACCTGCCCGAAGGGGTCGAGCAGCTGGCCGCAGCGGTCTCCCCAGTACATGTCCGCCAGGGGCTTCTTCACCTTCGCGCCCGCGCTGCGCGCCCTGTCGAAGGCCGCTGCCGCGTCCGCCACGTAGAGGTAGAGCCCGACGGCGGCCGCCGGCTGGCCGCCCGCCTCGGCGGACGCCTCTGCGACCATGAAGACCGAGTCCCCAAGCCTGAGCTCGGCATGGATTATCCTTCCCGCCGGGCCGGTCCGGCGCATGAACTCCCGGGCGTGGAAGGCGGTCTTGTAGAACTCGACGGCCTGGGCCGCGCCGCGCACTTTGAGCACCGGCGTCAAAGAATGGTAATCCTCGGGCATGGGCTTGACGTTGCTGGGCATGCTCCCTCCGCGCGCGGCCTGCCGCCCCAGGCCATCCTATAGGGTAGCGCGGGCGAATCAAGAAACCGTCAACGGGCCGCCCGCCGGGAGCCGGCTCTTGATAATGATTTTACGCGCCGAGGCTACACTGATGGCGCGGGGGGAGGAGGCTGCCATGAAGGGCGACGGGCTGGCCGTTCTGTCGGCGACAGCCGCTGCCGTCATCTTGAGCGCGGCGGCGGGCACCGCGTGGAGGTCGTGGAACGGGCGGGAGGGGCGGGTCCCCATGGGCCCCGACATGGCGGCGCGGGCGGAAGCGGACATCTCCGCCTGGCCGGCATACTCGGCTTCGGCGGCCCGGGCCATGATGGACGAGTACGGCCCGCCCGACGAGGTCGACGCCCTGCACCTGGCTTGGTCCGCCAAAGGCCCGTGGTCGCGGACCTCCGTGCACAAGACCGCCCCCGGAGCCTCCTCCAGCCGGGACGTCCTGCAGCAATCGGTCGGCTATGAGGCCCCCTGGCGGAAGTGGCCGGCTTTGGCCGGCTTCGGCCACGGCGTGTTCTATGATCGCCGGTTCCAGGAGCTCTCCGCGCTCTCAGCCAGCGAGGAGAGCAACTTCCTCGCCCTCAACCTCGCCGACGGCATCGCGCAGGGCAAGATGAGCCCGGAGGCCGCGGACCGGCTCTACGCGAAGACCATGGCCGAGTCTTGGGCGGGAAAGTCCTCGCCCGCCATGAAGGGACTGCTCTTCGCGACCCGCCCGAGGGCGACGCATGCGGACTAGCGGACCGAGAGCACTAGCGTGGTCGGCAGCTCGGCGGGTGGTGGGCGCGAGGCCGTCAAGAGAGGCTCGTACTCGGGGGAATGCGGGCTGGCTTGGGCCAGGCGGCGGACCTCGTCGATCTTCCCGTTGCGGACCTGGGCGTCCCTGAAATAGAGGCGGGGCACGTCGAAGGAGGTGGTCTTGGCCGCCTCGTGGCGGGTGAAGAGCGCGTTGAGGTCGGCCACGGTGCCCACGAAGACCTTGGGGATGTCCGGAGGGGCCCGCGCTCCCCCGAAGAACTGGCGGATGGTCGGGTCGATCACCACCTCGCCGAAGGGCAGTCTGTAGAGCACGTAATAGTGGGCCTCGGCTTCGACCACGTCGGCGGCATGCCCCATCTGGCGCAGCAGGAGGCCCAGCTTAGGGGCGGCGTCGCCGCAGCAGGGATCATGGAGGGTCGTGCCCGGCCCGCGCCAGCCGCCGTGCCAAACGCTGCGCTCCAGGGCCGGCTGCGCCGCGGCCACGGCTCGTCTTAGCTCCGCCTTGACCGCGACGGCCTCCCGGTCGTGGCTCATGGTCTCGGGGGTGGCCAACTGGGGATAGACCGGAGCGCCGTCGCCCGCGGCACTATGGTCGAAGAGGTCCGCAAGGGCTTGGCCCTTGGCGCCGTCGCCTTGCGCCGCGGCCAGTCTTTCGGCGCTGATCTCGACGGAGGAGAGGGACTGGAGGCCGGCCCTGGGCGCGGGGGTGGCGGAGACGACCGGGACCTGAGGCAGCGGGACCGGAGCTGAAAGCACCGCGGCGCCCAAAGACCCGGCTGGGATGAGCGTTGCGCCGCCGCCCGCGCGTAGCGTCAGGCCGGAGAGGCCGCAAGCAGGGCAAGCCAGCGGAGAGCTGGGACCGAAGCTCGGCGCCGCGTAGCGCACCACGGGCCCGGCCCAGGTCCGCAGAGGGGCCAAAGCGATGAGCAGGCTCCAGAGAAGCCTCATACAGCGAGGATATGGGCTGGGAGGCGCCCGCGCCAGCGGCAAAGGACCCCCCGGCGCGCGGTCAGAGGGCGCAGCCCGGATTGGGTCCGACGGCCCCAGAAACGGGCGCGAAGTGGTATAATATCTTCTCGCGTATTCTCGGAGGTCTTTTGGTCAAAACTTTCTTCATCGTCCTTGTCGCCGCGGCCTTCGGCGGCACCGGGCAAGTCCTGCTCTCCAAGGGCATGCGCACCATCGGAGACATGACCGAGGCCGGACCCGGGATGTTCGTCCCCATGGCCTTGCGCGCCGTCACCAACCAGTGGGTCCTGCTGGGCGTGGCGCTGCAAGCCACATTCTTCGGCATCTACTTGACGCTCCTCTCCAGGAACAAGATCACCGTGGTCCTGCCCTTGACCGCCATGGACTACGTGGTGGTGGCCCTCCTGGCCCAGACCCTGCTGGGAGAATCCGTGCCCCTGGCGCGCTGGACCGGCATCGGCTTCGTGACCGCGGGCGTGCTGCTCATCGCCCGGACGTAGGCTCTCCGGCGACGGTCCGGGACGCCAGAGCCGCGGCGCGCACCCGCGAGGGCCCGTGGCTCTTGCGGCACAGCGACGGGAACGGGCACCAACTGCAGATGCCGTGCTCTCCGTCCTCGGGCGTGATGGGGAACCGGCCGGCGCGCATCCGGCGCAGACGCCCGGCGACCGCCTCCAGGAAGGCGGTCCGGTCCTCATTGAGACGCTCCGGCTCATAGCGGCGGCAGCGCTCCCGGCCCGTGGTCTCCAAGGAGTCCTCCAGGACGTAGAGGCAGGCGCTCTCCAGATCCGCGTGTCCGGGCAAGCGGCGTCCCAGCTCCGCGTAGAGCGGGAGCTGGTGGAGCCGGCCCTGCCCGGCCAGGCGGCCGAGGTTTCCCCCCCTGCTCCAGCGGGTCTTGTAATCCACCACGCGCCAGCGGCCGTCCGCGGCGAGGTCGATGCGGTCGGCGATGCCGTGGAACTTCACCGCCCCGAGCTCCGAGGGCCGAGGCTCGGCGGCCTCGCCTTCCAGATGCTCCTCGAAGCGCGCCGGCCGCAGGCCGGTGCGCAGGGCCTCGGCCCGGTCCCAGGCCAGGAACTCGCGCAGGTTCTCCGTGACCGCCTCGCGCACGGCCTGCCAGAGCAAGGGATACACGCCCGTTTCCTGCCAGCCGCGCCCGGCGAAGACCGCCTCCACGCCGGCCTCCAGGCGCCGCTCCCAGTCCTCATCGCGGTCCCAGAGCGAAGCCGGCGCTCCGCGATAGAAGCGCTCCAGGATCTCGTGGTAGATGCGGCCGCGCAAGGACGCGGGCACCTCGCCCAAGCGGGCCGCGGCCTCAGGCTCGCCCAGGCCCAGGACGCGGGCGGCGAAGAACTGGAAGGGGCAGGCGGCGAAGCTGTCCAGGGCGCTGGGCGAGAGGCCTTTGCGCGCCAAGGTCTGGAGGAACTCCCGGGGCGGCCCGACCAGGCCGTCGAAGGGCCCGGCTTGGCCCCAGGCCGCGAGCGCGGAGGCGCGCTCCAGGACCTCGTCCAGGAGCCGGGCGTCCGCGATGGTATCGGGCAGGCGGCCCTCGGCGCCGCGGCCTTCCAAGGCCAGGCGCAGGACCAGCTCCTGCGGCGCGGCCGCCCGCGCATCCAGCTGCGCCAGCTTGGCCGCGGGCTGGCGCGGCACGGCGCGCACCGCGCCGCCCGTGAAGTCCAGGCCGGCGACGCGGCAGAGCTCGCGCAGATAGAGCGAAGGGACCTGGGCGCGGCCCGCTTCGTCGGACCTGGGGAAGACGCAGAAGAGCCGCTCTGCGGCCGAGGCCGCCATCAGGTAGAAGAGCAGGCGCTCTTCTTCGTGGCCCGCGGCCTTCTGCGCGATCCAATAGCCGGCGGGATGGCGCAGGGCCGCGCGCGCCCCGTCGCGCAAGAGCGGGTCTTCGAGCACGGTGCGCGGGAAGAGGCCTTCCTTGAGGCCGATGAGGAAGAGGACGCGGAAGCTCTCGCCGCGCGCGTCCATGGCGTCGCGCGCGCGCACGCCGACGCCGCCTCTTTCCGGATCGAGAGAGGCGCGGCGCAGTTTGTCCGAGAGGGTCTCCAAGAAGACGGCCGCGTCGCAGGGCTCCTGCAGGAGGTCGAAGGCTTCCAGGGAGCCGAGTTCGGCCATGAGCGTCTGCCAGACCGCGAGCTCGCGGGCGTCGGCGTCCTTGGGCAGACAGAGGTGCTTCTCCAGAAGGGCCCGGGCTTGGCGGGCCCGCGCCGACCAGGCAAGCCCCTTCTGGTCGGCGAGCTCTTCATGGAGTCCTAAGACCAGCTTCCAGAGTCCTTCCACCTCCTTGCGGGGAACCTGGAAGCCGGGGCCGCCGTCGCGGACCTGCTCGGGACGCAGCTGCACCGGGCCGTCGGCGCGCGTCTCCAGCTTGCCGCGCCACTGCTGCCAGCCGGCGTGGATGCCGAGATGCGAGAGCAGCCGGCGCCAGTCCGAGACCGGAGCCGGGCCGCGGAAATAGGGCGAGGAGAAGATGTCTGCCACGACCTCGGCCGGGAAGTCGCGCGCGCGCAAGGCGAGGAGGTTCAGGGCGCATTTGGCCAGGGGCTGGCGCAGGAAGGCCTCGCCGCCGGTGATATGCAGGGGGATGTCGTTCTCGCGGAAGACTTCCGCGAGGGCGTTGCGATAGGGTTCGAGGGTGCGCGCGACCACGCCGATGTCCTCGTAGGCGCAGCCTTCGTCCTCAACGAGGCGCAGGATCTCCTTGGCCGCGGCCCAGGCTTCGTCGCGGGCGCCCGAGGCTGAGATCACGACGAGCGGCGACTCGACGGGCTTTGCCTCGGGGTTGAATAGTCCCTCCAAAGCGGCATCGAGGACAGGCCGTCCTTTGGGCGAGCGAGGGACTTCCTCGGCGTCGTGGGACATGAGCTTCTGCTCGAAGAACGGCTCGGCAAAACGGAAAGCGGGGTGGCCCTTGCGGAACGGGAAGTAGAGGCGGGTGGGGCAGCGGGAGCAGACGGCCTCGAAGAATTCGAGCTGCAGGCCGGTGAGGTCGTAGAAGCCGTAGTAGAGGACCTCCTGGAAGCGGCCGAGGAGCTCGGAGGAGTCGGCCTGCTCCGCGGCCAGGCGCGTGATGGCGGAGGGCGAGGCGATGCGCAGTTGGGCCAGACGTTCTTCGTAGCGGCGGCAGAGTTCGAGCAGGGCTTGCAGGCGTTCACGCTCCTGGGGCTGGCGCACGAGCTCTTCGCCGAAGACTTCCTCTATGTCCGCGGCGCGCACGCCCGCGTCTATGAGGTCGCGCATGCTGGAGCGCAAGGCCGATGCCAGAGCCCGGGGCCGGGCTTCGCCGCCGAAGACGCGGCCCAAGGCGGGCTGCTTGGTCAGCAGCGAGTCGACCACGCGGTCGTGGAACACGGGGTCCGAGATGAGCCGGTCATCGCCGCGGGAGTCCTCCGTGACGGCCAAAGCCAAGCTATGGAAGGTGTGGAAGTGGAAGTCGAGCAGCGGCAGGTCCTTCTCGACTGCGGCCAGGCGCTCAAGCCGCTCGACCATGCGGCGCGACGGGGCCACGATCGCGACGGGGCCTTTGAGGGCCGCGAGCTCTTTGAGGCGGGCGGCGAAGGCGTCCTCCAGGTCCGGGTGGAAGGGACCGTAGAAGACCTTGAGCATGAAGAAATGTTACCCAATTGGGGGACACAATACTTATCTTCGAGATTTTCTGGAATTGAGTATTGTGTCCCCGAATTCGGAGCGCATATTTACTAAAATAGTCCGACATGAGCACGATACCCACCACCCCCCCATCCGGCTTCCGCGACTTCCTCCCCGACTCCTGCGCCCTGCGCACGCGGGTCATCGAGACCATCTCCCGAGTCTACCGCTCCTACGGCTTCTGCCCCATCGACACGCCCGCGGCCGAGGACCTGGCCATGCTCATGGGCAAGGCCGGCGGCGAGAACGAGAAGCTCATCTTCAAGATCATGAAGCGCGGCGAGAAGCTCGACCTCTCCAAGGGCGCCGGCGAGCTCGCGGACATGGGCCTGCGCTTCGACCTCACGCTGCCTCTGGCGCGCTACTACAGCCGCCACCGCGGCGTGCTGCCCACCCCCTTCAAGGCCTTCCACATCGGCCCGGTCTGGCGCGCCGAGCGCGCCCAGAAAGGCCGCTACCGCGAGTTCATACAGTGCGACGCGGACATCCTCGGCTCGGAAAGCAACCACTGCGAGGTCGAGGTCATCTCCGCGGTGCTCTCCGTTTTCAAGGAGCTCGGCCTCAACCCCCCGGCCGTCATCCTCAACGACCGCAGGATGCTCTTCGCCCTCTGCGACCATTGGCGGATCCCCGAAGAGAAGAGGAACTCCCTCTTCATCGCCATGGACAAGCTCGACAAGGTCGGCCCCGAGGCCGTGCTCGCCGACATCGGCCAGCTCCTCGGCGGCGCCATCCCCGAGGACCTGCGCGGCTTCGTGGCGAGCGGCGAATCCGACCTCGACTTCCTGAAGACGGTCGCGCCCGAGCCCATGGCGGGCCTCCTGCAGATCCGCGACGCCCTGGCGGCGACCTCCGACTCCTACGGCCCCTTCACCATCTCGCCGACCTTGGTGCGCGGCCTCGACTACTACACCGGCCCCGTCTTCGAGTTCCGCTGGCCCGGCCTGGCCGGCTCCATCGGAGGCGGCGGCCGCTACGACCGCCTCACCGAGCAGTTCGGCGGGATGAAGACCCCGGCCTGCGGCCTCTCCATCGGCTTCGAGCGCCTCATGCTGGTGCTGGAGGAGGCCGGAGCGCAGAAAGCCTCGGGCCCGGACGCCTGCCTCACGGTCTTCTCCGATGAGCTCTGGCCCCGGACTTTGGGCCTGGCCAAGAAGCTGCGCTCCGCGGGCCTGCGCGTGGACGTCTACCCCGGCTCGGGCAAGCTCAAGGCCCAGTTCAAGTACGCCGACGGCGTCAAGGCGCGCTACGCCTTGGTCCTGGGGCCCGATGAAGCCGCGGCCGAGAAGGTCAATGCCAAGGAGCTCGCCACCGGCGCGGAAGCCTCGCTCGGCTTCGAGGAGCTCGTGGCGACGCTCAAGCTCCCCAGCCCGGAGCGAACGACGCCCTGAGGGGCGGGAGGACGGTATGGACAGCATAAAGATAACGGTCGCATCCGCAGAGACGGCGTCCCGGCTGGAGCTCATCGTCCGCTTCATATGGGGCACCATCGTAGGATTCGTGCTCGGCTTCATCGGGATCGGGGCGGCCGTGGCCCTGGTCGTCCAGTGGTTCCACATCCTCTTCCTGGGCCGGCGGCAGGCCGGCGTGCAGAAGTTCATCAACGCCTACGGGGTGGCGATGTCGCAGCTGAAATTCTACTGGCTGCTCACGACGGACGAGAGGCCCCCCGTGCTCCCGCAATTCTGAGCCGCGATCCCAGGAGCACTCCCATGCCCAAGCTCTCTTTGGCCCCGCTCAAGGGCTATAAGCCGTTCCCCGGGCCGCTGGTCACGGTCATCATGGACGGCGTGGGCCTGGGCAAGCGCGACGAATCCGACGGCGTGTTCCTGGCCTATAAGCCCGTCCTCGACCAGCTCTTCCAGGAGAAGCTGTTCCTCAAGCTCAAAGCCCACGGCAAGGCCGTGGGCCTGCCCACGGACGAGGACATGGGCAACTCCGAGGTCGGGCACAACGCCCTGGGCTGCGGCCGGGTCTTCGCCCAAGGCGCCCAGCTCGTCAACGCCGCCATCGCCTCGGGCGCGATCTTCAAGGGCAAGGCCTGGGCCGAGGTGCAGACGCGCGCCCGGCTCGGCGGCACGGTGCATTTCATCGGCCTGCTCTCCGACGGCAACGTCCATTCCCATATCTCCCAGCTCTTCGCCTTGCTGGAGCGCTGCGCCGCAGACGGCTTCAAGACCGTGCGCGTGCACCCGCTCCTGGACGGCCGCGACGTGGGGCAGAAGAGCGCCTTGGACTATGTCCTGCCGCTGGAAGCCAAGCTCGCCGAGCTCTCCGCCGCGGGCCGCGACTACCGCGTAGGCTCCGGCGGCGGCCGCATGGTCACCACCATGGACCGCTACTGCGCCAACTGGGGCGTGGTGGAGAAAGGCTGGCAAGCCCACGTGCTGGGCCTGGGACGCCCGTTCTCATCCGCGTCCCAGGCGGTCAAGACCTACTACGCCGAGGATCCCTTCATCACGGACCAGTACATGGACAGCTTCGTCATCACCGAGAGCGGCCGCCCGGTCGGGACCATACAGACCGGCGACGCGGTGGTCTTCTTCAACTTCCGCGGCGACCGGGCCATCGAGATCTCCCGGGCTTTCACGGAGCCTGATTTCAATGGATTCAACCGCGTGCGCGTGCCCCAGGTCTTCTACGCGGGCATGATGGAATACGACGGCGACGCCCACATCCCGCCCAATTTCCTGGTCGAACCGCCGGCCATAGACCGGGTCCTCGGCGCGTATCTATGCGCCGCCTTGGTGCCCTCCTTCGCGGTCTCCGAGACCCAGAAGTTCGGCCACGTCACCTACTTCTGGAACGGCAACAACTCCGGCTACATCGACGAGAGGCTGGAGAAGTACGTGGAGATCCCCTCCGACAGGATCCGCTTCGACATCAAGCCCTGGATGAAGGCCGCCGAGATCACCGACGCGGTGGTCGCGGCCGTGGCCAGCGGCCAATACAAGTTCATCCGCCTCAACTACCCCAACGGCGACATGGTCGGCCACACCGGGGTGCCGGCGGCCGTGCGCATCGCCGTGGAATGCGTGGACCTGGGCCTGGCGCGCATCGCCCCCGCGGTCGAGAAGGCGAAAGGCGTCCTGATGGTGACCGCGGACCATGGCAATGCGGACTGCCTGTTCACCGAGAAGGACGGCAAGCGCTCCGCCCACGTGGCGCACACCCTCAACCCCGTGCCGTTCCTAGTCAAGGATTATTCGGGGCAGAACCCCTGGGAGCCCTCGGGCGTGGCGGCCCCGGGCCTGAGCCACGTGGCCGCCACCATCTGCAGCATCCTCGGCTTCGCGGCGCCCGAAGGCTACGACCCCTCCTTGGTGAGGCTGCCATGAGCCTCACCGGCGCCATCAACGCCGTCTACGTCCGCTCGCAGGACCTGCGCCGGATCTGCGAGGCCTACGCCGAAGGCTGCCCCGCCGTGAACCTGACCAAATGGTTCAAGCGCTACGTAGGCGCCGAGTTCATGGCCGTGAAAGTGGACGCCTCCTGGGCTGATGAACCCTTCGACCTGGCCATGGATTCCCGCGAGTTCGGCGAAGCCATCGGCCTGCGCCTCAAGACCCGCGACAACGAGGACTCCGTGGTCTACGAGCATTGGAAGGACGGCAAGTGGGTGCGCCGTCTGACCTTCACTCCCGAGCTGGGCTGGGACTGCGTGCAGGGAGAGCCCGAGGCCTGGGAGGGGAAGGTCTTCGGCGCGCCGCCCTCCCAGGGCGCGCGCCTGCCGGCCCTCCAGGGCGACGCGCTGTTCATGGCGCTGCTCAGCCACTTCCGCCTGCCCGGCGTCTGGCCGACCTGAGCCGGAAGACCCACTCCGGCCAGGGCCCAATACCGGCATCCCACGGTCCAGTAGTCCCCTGCCTTTGCGGCCTGCGGCCGCTATCCTATGACCAGGATATGATACTCGCGCGAGCCCGACGCTGCCTGCTCTGCCTGCCGGCCCTCGCCTGGCTGGCCGCGGCCCCGGCATCCGGCGTGGAAGTCATGGTCCGCAGCGGCATCCAGGCCGTGCCCATGGTGCAGTTGGCCCCGCTCGCCGCCCCCGCAGGCGGCTGGACGCCTGCGAAGCTCGTCTCCTCGCTGACTTTGGGCGTCTCTTTGCTCGCCCCGCATCCTTCGGTCCAGACGGTGCCGGCCCCGAAGCCGGTCGCGGCCAGCCCCGTGCTCAGCCCTGCGGTCAAGACGCCGTCAGGGAAACTGCCGACCGCCCCCATCTTGGTCGAGAGGATAGGGTCAATCCTGCGCGGCTTCGCCCATGGCCAGCAAGCCGCGCAGCTCAACGCCCTTTTCGACGGGGAGAAGCGGACGGACGCCGACGACGCCAAGAAGACCCCCGTGCCGGACCCGGCCCTCCGGGAGAGCCAGCCCGGCTTCCAGCCTCACGATTCCGTCCCTTCCGCGTTCCTGCCCGGCGGCAAGGCCATCCCGCCGGACTCGTTCATCGGCGGCTACCACGGCACGGAGGTCGACCCGGAGACGGTGCAGCAAAGAGGCGGCTTTTCGGCGCGCGGACCGGTCGAGGACTGGCGGCTGCGCGAGCATGCGGAGCAGGAGAGCAAGCCGGTCTCAGCTTTCCGCGGCACGACCCCCTTCCCGACCAGCCCGGACGGAGAGGCCGGCGCCGCCTTATGGGCGGGCGAGGGGAACTGGGTCTACGACATCACCGGCGTCCCCACCTGGGAGGTGGACGCGAAGCTGGAAGGACGCATCGAACGCGGCGGCTCCTTTAGAGGCAGCCTGATGAAGGAGGTCGAATCCGCGATCCCGGCCCAGACTCCGCTGGAGTGCATCCGGCGCTGGGGTCGGGTCAGCGAAAGCTCGAGCGGCAAGCTCTTCGTGCGCGCCAACGACTGGGTCCCCAACCCCCGCTTCGACCCCGCCGTCTGCCAGAAGTTCTGGGGCGCCGGGGCCGCCCCGTCAGGTTCCTGAGCGCGGCGGGTCCACGATGCCGGCCTGAGGGTCGTCGACCGGGCGGCCCAGGCGTTCACCACGGGCGGGCTCAGAGCGGCCGGGACAGAAGGTCGAGGTCAGCGGCCGTATCGATGTCGACCTGGGTATGGTCGTCCGTGAGCGGAACGCGTACGGCTTCCGACCAATGCTCGGAGGCCGCCGCCTCGTCGGCGTCGTCGCGCGCCAGGACCTTGATCTCGCCGAAGAGAGCGCGGGGGATCGCCAGAGGGAAGCCCCCCTCCGGGCCGTCCGGGCCCTCGTAGACCGGGAAGGCGAGCCGGCCGGAAAGCTCGAACTCCGAGAGCACGCGTTCGATGAGCCAAGGCTTGACCAGCGGCATGTCGCCCAGGAGCTTGAGCGCGCCCGGGGCGCTATGGGGGACCTCGCGCAGGCCGACCTCCAAGGAGGAAGCCTGGCCGCCTGCCCACAGGGGATTGAAGACCACGCGCAGCCGAGGATCCTTGACCCCGGCCAGGGCCTGGAGGCCCTCTTGCGCGGCGCAGCCCAGGACCACGATGACCGGATCCAGGCGCGTGGCCAGGGCGTTGTCCACCACGTGCCTCAGCACCGGCTTGCCCTCGAACACGACGGCGAGCTTGTTGCCGCCCGAAAAGCGCGTCCCCGGCCCGGCGGCCAGGATCAGGCCCGGGATGCGGACCCGGGACCGCGACGCGGCAGCGCCGCCCTGCCGCGAGGAGAGCCTTCCCCCCTTGCGGCCCGAGCGGGCGGCCAGGATCTCCGCCGCGATGGAGAGCGCGGTCTCCGCCGCGGCCTCGGCGCCGATGTCCAGGCCGGCCGGCGCGAAGAACACCCCCGGCCGCGGCTTCGCCTCCAAAGCGGAGAGCTCCGCCAAGAGCCGCGCCGTGCGCTTCTGCGGGCCGCTGATGCCCACGTAGGAGGCCGGGCTCTTGAGGGCGCCCTGCAGGGTCTCGAGGTCCAGGGCGTAGCTGCGGGTGAGCACGACCACCGAGGTCTCCTCGTCAGGCTGGGCGACGGAGCGCGCCTGGTCCCAGCCGCCCTCGACGAGGGCGACGCCGGGGATCTGCCAGTCCGGGCCCTTGAGCCGGCCGGGGCGGGGATCCGCGGCGAAGACCGAGAACCCCAGTTCCGCCAGATGCCGGGACAAAGCCGCGGCGACGGGTCCGGAGCCGAACACCAGCGCCTTGCCCATGGGATGCACGGGGCAGAGGAAGGTGCGCCGCACTTTGCCCCCCACCGGGGTCTCCACGAGCTCCGGGCTGATCTCCTGGTAGCATTCCTTGACCTGGGGATCGTCGGCGCGGTAGAGGGCGCGGCGGCCCAGGTCCGGGCCTTCGATCTCCAGGCCGCAGACCACGCCCTCGTTGCGCAGGAGGGACTCCCGCAGCGCGACGAGGTGCCCGCGCAGGCGGTCGTCGACCGGCTCGAGCAGGACCTCGACGCGGCCCGGCGCGCCCAGGCCGAAGCCCAGGACCGGGTCGTCCTCGGCCAGCTCCAGCGCGGTCAGCCGGGGGCCGCCGCCGGCCGCGACCGCGTCGATCTCCCGGCGCAGGGGGCCCTGCAGCTCCGTGACCGCGATGATGCCGCTGCCGGAGAATCCCGCGGTGGGGACGAAGACCGCCATGGCCCCGGCCCGGCTGAAGACCGAGCCGTCCAAGGTCACGAAGGTGGCCAGCACCGTGCGCGTCCCGTCCCCGGCCGCGGACTCGATGGCGCGCAGGAGCTCGAGGATGTCCAGGATCTCCCGCGGTCTGATGCTGTTCATGCTTGGGCTCGCTCGGGGAGCCTGGATTCTACAAAATGTGGGCGGGGAGATTGCTATAATCCCTCCCCATGGACCTCCTGCGCACCGGCTTGGACGTCTTCATCCACCTCGACGTCCATCTCAACCAATGGGCCGTGCTCTTGGGCCCCTGGCTCTACGGGGTGCTCTTCCTCATCATTTTCGGCGAGACCGGGCTGGTGGTCACGCCGTACCTGCCCGGGGATTCCTTGCTCTTCGCCGTGGGCGCCTTGGCCGCGCAGGAGGGGTCGCCCATCAGCCTGCCCTGGGTCTGGGCCCTGCTGAGCGCGGCCGCGGTGCTGGGCGACGCGGTCAATTACTCGGTCGGCAAGTGGGCCGGGCCCAAGGTCTTCAACCGCCGGGACTCCTGGATCCTCAACCGCAAGCACCTCGACGAAGCTCACCGCTTCTACGACAAGTACGGGGGCAAGACCATCATCCTGGCGCGCTTCGTGCCCATCGTGCGCACCTTCGCGCCCTTCGTGGCCGGCATCGGGACCATGAGCTATCCGCGCTTCGCCCTCTACAACGTGACCGGGGGCCTGGCCTGGACCACGGCGTTCCTGTTGGCCGGCTACAAGTTCGCGGGCCTGCCCGTGGTCAAGAACCATTTCCACTACGTGATCCTGGCCATCATCGTCATCTCCTGCATCCCTCCGGTGTGGGAGTACCTCAGGGCCCGCCGCGAGCGCGCCTTGAAGTCAGCCGTTGGCTCATGTTAAACTAACTCGTCATGAAGGCCTTCTCGGAGACCGAGCTGCGCAGCCTGGTCTCTCTGCTCGACGAGGACGACCCGCAGAACCTGGACCGCATCCAGCGCGACATCCTGGAGGTCGGGGCCCCCGCCATCCCCTACCTTGACGAGCTGCGCGGCCGCGGCGGACCGGATGTCACCGCCCGGGCCGACGCCCTGGCCCGCCGGCTCCATTTCCACGGGCTGCAGCAGGAGTTCCGCAAGCTCGCGGCCGCCCCCGCCCCGGACCTGGAGGACGGGGTCTGGCTCCTGGCGCGCTTCGGCTATCCCGAGGTGGACCCCGCCGAGTATCGCGGCCGGCTCGACGCCCTGGCCGACCAGGTCCGCCAGGCGCTGCCGGCCGACGCGCCGCCCGCCCAGGCCCTGCAGAAGCTGAGCAGCCAGCTCTTCGCCGTCATGGGCTTCTGCGGCAACGAAAAGCACTACTACGACCCGGACAACTCCTTCCTCAACCGGGTGCTCGAGGACCGCCGGGGCATCCCGGTCAGCCTGTCCGCGCTCTACCTGCTCGTGGGCCGGCGCCTCGGCCTGCCGGTCTACGGAGTGGCTACACCCGGCCATTTCCTGGTCGGGGTGCGCCTGGGCGCCGAGACGAGCTATCTCGACGCCTACAACCGGGGCCGCGCCATGACCTTGGCCGACGTCCAGCACATGCTCTCGCGCAGCGGCTACGAGTTCCGGCCGGAATTCGTCGCGCCCGCCGGAGCCCGCGACATCCTCGCGCGCATGATGCGCAACCTCATCTCCATCTACCAGAAGGCGGCCCAGGCCGAGCGCGCCGAGATGCTCTCCAGCCTGGTGGATATCCTGGTCGGCGCGCGGCCCGCCCCGGCGGCCCCTCTGGAGCCATGAGGCGCCTCCCGGCGGCCCTGCTCGCGGCGGCCTTGCTATTGCCGCCGCTGCCGGTCCGGGCCGGCCGGACCTACACCCCGACCGCCCCGGAGTTCCCTCTGGACACGGTCTGGCTCAACGCCAAGCCCCTGACCCTCAAGCAGGTGCGCCTGCGCCGCGCGGTGCTGGTCGCCTTCTTCAGCACCGCCAACCTCAACTCGTTCCGGGCTTTGGCCGCGCTCAAGGCCTGGAACGAGCGCTACGAGCTCAACGGCCTGCTCATCGTCGGCGTCCACGCCCCGGAGTTCGGCTTCCAGAGGGATCCGCTGGTGGTGCGCGCCGCGCTCAAACGCCTGGGCGTGCGTTTCCCGGTCTTCCTGGACAACAACCGCAAGTACTGGCAGGAGCTGGGCAACGAGGGCTGGCCGTCCTTGTTCCTCTTCGACTACAAGAGCCACATCATCTTCGACCACCTCGGCGAGGGCGGCTACTCGGACTTCGAGGGGGAGATCCGCGACGCCCTCAACACCGCGGGCTTCGCGGTGCCGGATGTCCCGGCCCTGTACCCGGACCCCCGGAACCTGGACTGCGGCGACATGACGACCGACCTCAGCCTCGGCCTGCGCCGGGGCCGCGCGCTGCCCATGGCCAAGGCCCCGGGGGCGCGAGCCATGGTGACGTCGGCGCGCGACGGGGAGACGGCGTATGCCGGCCGGTGGGAGATCGAGGCGGATGACATACGCTTGGCCCAGAAGAACCCGGAGCAGACCGCTTTGCTGCGCCTGGTGTACCGCGGCAGCCACGCTTTCGCGGTCCTCTCCCCCCCCGCGGGCAAGGCGGGCTCCTTCTTCGTGCGCCAGGACCAGATGTGGCTGCACCCCGGCAACGCCGGCAAGGACATCCAGTTCGACGACGACGGCCGCAGCTACGTGACCTCCCGCGAGCCGGGCCTGTTCAACCTGACCCAGAATCCCGACGACGCGCTGCATGTGCTCACGCTCATGCCGGACCTGCCGGGCTCCGCGGTGTATGACTTCTCCTTCTCCGACCGCTGCCTGGACAAAGACCTCCCCTAGAGTGTCCTCCCGCGACTCGGCCATCGTCTCCGTGGATGTCCGGCCCCTGCAGGCGCCCATGAACGAGCCGTTCGTCATCGCCGGCGGCGAAGCGGCCGAAGTCCGCAACGTGCTCGTCCGGGTGCGCCTGGCCTCCGGCGCCACGGGGTGGGGAGAAGGCGCGCCCATGGCGGCCTACAACGGCGAGACCCAGGCCGGGACCCTGCGCGGCGCCCGCGCGGCGCGCGCCGCCCTGCTCGGCCGCGACGCCGCCGCGTGGAGGAGCCTCCTCGAGGAGCTGGAGGCACGCCTGCCGCACCGCGGCGCGGCGCGGGCCGCTTTGGGCATGGCCCTGCTCGACGCCTGGACCCGGCACGTCGGCATCCCCCTGAGCTCTCTCTTCGGCGGGTCCGAGACCTCGCTGCGCACCGACATCACGGTCTCGCTGGTGCCGCCCGGCGAGGCCCGCCTGGCCGCGCGGCGCATCGTGGCGCGCGGCGTGAAGACCATCAAGATCAAGGTCGGCCACGACGTGGACGAAGACGAAGCGCGCGTGCGCGCCGTGGCCGGAGCGGCCCGCGGCCTGCGCCTGATGCTCGACGCCAACCAGGGCTACGGCCCGGGCGAGTCTTTGCGCCTTCTGCGCCGGCTGCGGCGCGCCGGCATCGTGCCGGTCCTCTTCGAGCAGCCCGCCGAGGCGGAGGACTACGCCGGCCTGCGCGCGGTGGCCTCCCGCGGCGGGGTCCCGGTGGCCGCCGACGAGTCGGCCGGCAGCCGCGAGGCGGTCCTGCGCCTGGTGCGCGAGCGCGCGGCGCAGGTCGTCAACATCAAGTTCATGAAATCCGGCCTCCTGGAGGCCTGGGACATCGCGGCCATCGCGCGCAGCGCCGGTCTGGGCCTCATGATCGGAGGCAACATCGAATCGTCCTTGGCCATGACCGCCGCCGCGCACTTCGCCGCGGGCCTGGGCGGCTTCGCCTTCGTGGACCTCGACACGCCCTTATGGTTCAGCCGCGACCCCATGACCGGGGTGCGCCTGGGGCCGGGAGGCGTCTACGACCTCTCGCGCGTCCGGGCCGGCATCGGCGTGCAGCCCAGGAGTTGGAGCAACTGATCCTCCGAGGCTGTCCCCGGGCAGCGCGTCATCACCGCCAGCGCCCGCCGGAATAAGGGGAGGGGGTCGGGGGGCCCCTCGGGCCAGTCCTGCAGCGCGGCGATGCGCGGGTCCGCGGGCCCGTCCTCCGGCCGCCGGCGGCAGAAGCCGGCCAGCCGGCGCGCGAAATCGTAGAGCACGCCCACCTCGGGGCGGGCGAAGCGCCAGGGGACCTCCTCCTGGTCGAAGCGCACGATGCAGCCCGAGTTGTAGAACGGGCCCGTCCTCTTGCGCGTCACCAGCCCGTCCCGCCGGGCCAGCAGAGTGATGGGCAGGCTCGGGAACAACTGCAGCCTCTGGTCGATCACCTCGCTGCCGGAGATGAGCGGGTAGCGGGACATGTGCCGCAGGTTTATGCGCAGGTCTGCGAGGGTGGTCCAGGGCGTGAACATGATCATGCTCATGTTGCCGCAGGGGAAGCGGAACTCCCGCGGCCAGCGCGCGGCCGTCGCGGCGATGAAGTCGGCCGCCGCGCGGATCTGCGCGGCGCTGATGCCCTTGTTGAGCCGGAGGTTCTCCCGCGCCGAGAAGTTCTCCAGGCCCATGGTGTAGAGGCGCAGGGCGAAGCCCTGGCGGGCCAGCAGAGGCAGGCAGCGTGAGATGGCCGGGCGCGCCGCCAGGAGGGTGTCCACCCGGGGGGAGAACCAGAACTCGGCACCGCGCAGGCGGCGCGCGGCCAGGGCCTTGAAGAACTCCTCGAGGCGCGCCCAGATCGCGCCGCCCTCGAACTCGAAGCGGCGCTCCACCCCCTCCGGCACCGGCTGGCGCAAGGCCGCCGCGACCACGCGCACGGCGAAGGACACGGGGTCCCGCAGGGGGCTGGAATCGGCGTGCGGGGCCGAGCAGAAGGAGCAGCCCCCGGCTCCGGGCGGCAGGCTCAGGCCCCGGAAGAAGGGATTGCGGGCCAGGGGCCGGCGATAGGGGCAGAACTCGCCGGCCCGGACCCGGACCAGCGGGTTGGCGGCCCAAGGCGCCTGGTTCAAGACCCGCCGGGAGAAGTCCGGTTGGATGCGCTCGATCAGCCGCGGATCCCGCAGGCGGCTCTCGTCGGCGTCGAGGAATTCCTGGCGCACGAAGCCGATGATCTCCCGATAGTCCTCGCCCGCGTGATAGTAGATCAGGCGCCGGCCCGGTATCGCGGCCGCCAGCGCGCGCGCCTGCGCGTCCTGCAGCCGCTCGTTGATGATCACGGCCCCGGCGCGGCTGCGGGCCACCTCGGCCCGCAGCAGCTTCAGGTCGCCGGGCTCCAGGAGGTAGCGGAGCGTCGGCTCGCAGCGCACGCCGAGCGCGCACCAGGAGGCCTGCCAGCCGAGCGACCGGGCCAGGCCCATGAGGAAGGGATAGGCGCTGGTGCGGAAGCGGCGCGTCGGATCGTCGGGCGCCAGTTCGACGAGCAGCAGGCGCAGCGGCGGAGGATGATGCGGCCGATGGGGTGTCATTTGTCCGCCGCCGAAGGGGCGCCGTGAGGCCCATGATACAATAACGGCCCCCGGGCCGCCAGACGCCGGCCCAGGCTCTCCTGCCCCTGCCATTGCCCGTAGAGGACCCCGGCCGCGGCCAGCCGGGCGAGCTCCGCGCCGAAGCGCGGCGCCAGCGGCGCCGGCGGCAGGGCCGCAAAGCGCGTCTGCGGCAGGGGCATGAACCAGTGGGCGTGGATGCGCGCGCCCAGCGCGACCAGGCGCCGGATCAAGGCCAAGGAGAGCCCCTGATCCTCCTCGGTCTCGCCCGGGAGGCCGAAGATGAAGTCCACGTTGGCCTTGAGCCCGGCCTGGCGGGCCGCGGCCACGGCGGCCACGATGTCTTCCACGCTGTGCCCCCGGCCCGCCGCGTCGAGGAGGCGCTGACTGCCGGACTGCGCCCCGATGGCCAGGTTGTCGTTGGCGGCATAGCGGCGCATGAGGCGCAGGGTGGCGGCGTTGACGTGCTCCGGCCTCACCTCCGAGGGCATGGAGCCGAAGAAGAGCCGCCCGGAGGGCCCTTGGGCCCGGCGTACCGCCCGGAAGAGCTCGCGCAGGGCGGGCAGGTCGACGGACCTGCCGTCGGGCGAGCCGTAGGAGAAGGCGTTGGGCGTGACCACGCGCAGGTCGAACATCCCGCGCGAGGCCAGCAGGCCCGCGTAGTGGGCCACCACCTCGGGACTGCGGTGCCGCGGCCGCGCGCCGAAGAGCGAGGAGGTCTGGCAGAAGCCGCAGGCGAAAGGACAGCCGCGCGTGATCTCGATGGGCCCGAAGACGCGGTGCGCGGGAGAGAACGGCGGCAGGCGGTCGAGGTCCGCGGGCGGCCTGGCTGCGCCCGAGCGGCAGCGGCCTTGGGCGTCCAGCCATGAGAGCCCGGCCAAGCCGCGGCCGTCCTCGCCCCGGCGCAGGCGCGCGAGCAGCTCCGCCAGGGTCTCCTCCCCCTCGCCGCGCGCCACGAGGTCGAAGCCGGCGCGCAGGGTCCCGGCCGGGTCCGCGCTGGGGTGCGGCCCGCCCGCCAGCCAGACCACGCGCTCCGGGAACTCCTCCCGCAGCCGCGCCAGGAAGGGGGCCAGCCCTTCCATCTGGGGCGTGCCCAGCGAGAAGCCGACCGCCACGCGGTCCTGACGGCGCAGGGCGGCGCGCAGGGCGCGGCGCAGCCGCGCGGGGTCCGAGGGGAAGGCGAGGGGCAGGCCGCGCAACTCCGGGCGCGGCTCCAAGGCGCCGGCCAGGGCGGCGATGCTGAAGCGGTTGGGCTTGGTGTAGTAGAGGATGAGCGCGGCCCGGAGCATGAAAAAATGATATCTTAAAAGAAGAACCGCCGCGCCCAAAGGAGAACAAGATGACATCCCGCTCGCCTCTGCTCGCCATGGCCGTGCTGCTGCTGGCCGCCGCCGCCTCCGCCGCGGAGCTCACTCGCGACGACCTCAAAAAGGTCCTCGACGCCAATCCCAACCTCGTCCTCGACGTGCTGCGCCAGAACAAGAAGGACTTCCTCGACATCGCGCTCCAGGCCCAGCAGGAGGAGCAGGCGCGCCGGCAGAAGGAGCAACAGGAGGCCCAGGTCAAAGAGCTCGATGAGCGCGTCAAGAACCCCCTGAAGCCCGAGATCACCAAGAAGACGCGCATCCGCGGCGACGCCAAGGCCAAGTACACCTTGGTCGAGTACTCGGACTTCCAGTGCCCCTTCTGCGGACCCAAGGCTCCGAACGGAAACCTCGGAGGCTACAAGATCGCCGAGGCCCTGCGCGAGAAGTACGGCAAGGACCTGCGCTTCATCTTCAAGAACAAGCCCCTGCCCTTCCATGCCCAGGCCCGGCCCGCGGCCCAGTGGCTCGAGGCCGCGGCTCTGCAGAGCCCCGAGAAAGCCTGGGCCTTCCACGACAAGCTCTTCGAGAACCAGGACAAGCTCGGCGACGCCTTCTACGAGGAGACCGCCAAGTCCCTCGGCCTCGACGCGGATAAGATCAAGAAAGCCCTGCAGGACCAGGCGATCAAGGACTCCATCGACGCCGACATCAAGGAGGCCGAGGCTCTAGGCTTCGACGGGACTCCCGGCTTCCTCCTCAACGGCGTGCCGGTCCGCGGCGCCTACCCGCCCGAGTACTTCGATCAGATCATCAAGAAGATCGACGAGGCGGGCAAGGCCGACAAGCCCGCCAAAGCCGATAAGGCCGGCAATGCCGACAAGAAGCACTGACATCTCTGCCCGAGCTGCCTGAAGTCGAGACGGTCCGCCGCGCCCTGGAGCGCGCCGTGCGCGGCTGCGTCATCAGCGCGTTCCGGGTGGGCCGGCCCGCCTTCAACCGGCCCATCCCGGCCGAGGCCCTGCGGGACCTCAAGGGCTCGCGCATAACGGCCGTCGAGCGCCGCGGCAAGTACATCCTGCTGAGGCTCTCGCGCGGCTGGGACCTGGTCTGCCACCTGGGCATGAGCGGCAGCGTTTCTTTCGGGGAGGACGAGAACCACGTCCGTTTCCGCTTCACGGCCGGAAGCCGCACCGTGAAGATCCACGACCCGCGCCGCTTCGGCCGGGTGGGCTGCCGCCTGCCCGAGCTGGGGCCGGAGCCTCTGGGCGCGGGCTTCTCCGCGGACTACCTCTTCGGCGCCCTGCGCGGGCGGCGCGCGCCTCTCAAAGCGCTGCTCCTGGACCAGGCGGTGGTGGCGGGGGTCGGCAACATCTACGCCACCGAAGCCCTGTTCCGGGCCGGCATCCGGCCCCAGCGGCCCGCGCGCCTGGTCACCCGCGCCGAGGCCGCCCGGCTGTGCGCCGAGGTCAAGAGCGTGCTGCGCCGCGCCATCAGTCTGGGCGGCACGACCCTGAAGGATCAGGCCTTCAAGGACCCGGAGGGACGGCCGGGGCGGTTCGCCCTGCGCACCGCCGTCTATGGGCTGAAGGTCGGAGCCTGCGGCCATGGGCTCAAGGCCACCCCCAAGCCCATCGCTGGCCGCACCAGCCTCTATTGCCCGGTCTGCCAAAGCTGAGGGATGCGGCCGGGCAAAAGATATATACTATCGCCATGCGGCTCATCTGCGCCATCCTCGGCTTCCTGACCGGCCGTTCGCAGGTCAGATGCGACGAGTGCAAGAACCTGGACGCCGAGAACAGATGCTACGGCCACAAGATGCCCGATGCGGTGGTCCACAAGACCATCTCCTGCGGGTTCTGGAGGGCGAAGGCAGCCTGACCATGGAGGACACTCCGGCGGTCCCCGAGAAACCCGCGGCCAAACCCTGGTCCTTCACTTTCTCCTTCTCATGGGACGGCCCGGGCCTGCCCACCCGCGCTCAGAGCGTCGAGTTCCTGCGCTCTTTGAGCCGCCGCGACCTGGCCATCATCGGAGGCGCCGTCGCCTTCATCTTCATCATTGAGCCCCTGCTGCTGTTCTGGCTCTTCAGCGCCAAGCTCGCCAGCCGCCTCGAGACGCAGGGCCTCGAGCTCAGCGCCTTGGTCTCCCGCCAGATCCAATCCGAGATCGGCCCAGCCATGCGGGAGGCCCTGTCCCAGCAGCTCCGCGTGGTCACGCCGCTCAACAACAGCAGCGCCAACGATTCCACCGGACTGGTCGTCCCTTCCCAGGCGCCGCCGCCCTCGCCGGGCAAGTCCAAGTAGCCGGGCCGCCGGCGGATGTCAAATGTCAAGACCTGACCCCGCCGGCTTTGCTAAGATAGCGCCATGCTCAAAAAGACCCCGAAGAAGACCCTGACCTACACCCGCGCCAACGGCTATGAGAAGCTGTCCGCCGCCGAGTCCAAGAAGCTCGATGCCGTCTGCGCCGAATACCGCGGCTTCCTCGGCAAGGCCAAGACCGAGCGCAAGGCCCACGACGAAGCCGTCGAGATGCTGGAGGCCGCGGGCTTCCAGGACCTCGACGGGCTCATCCGGGAGGGCGCCGCACTCAAAGCGGGCGACAAGATCTTCCGCAGCTGCGCGGGCAAGACCCTTCTGGCCGCAGTCCTGGGCAAGCGGAGCCTGGAGCAGGGCCTGCACATCGTGGGCGGCCACACGGACAGCCCGCGGCTCGACGTCAAGCAGAACCCCCTCTACGAGAGCGGCGAGATGGCCCTGCTCGACACCCACTACTACGGCGGCATCCGCAAGTACCAATGGGTGGCCATGCCCTTGGCCCTGCACGGCGTCTTCGTCAAGCCCGACGGCAAGAAGGTCTCCATCACCATCGGCGAGGAGCCCGGCGACCCGGTCTTCTGCATCACCGACCTCCTGCCCCACCTGGCCGCGGACCACGGCAAGAAGACCCTCTCCGAGAGCCACGACGGCGAGAACCTGGACGTGCTCGTCGGCTCGATCCCCAGCAAGGACAAGAAAGCCAAGGAGAAGATCAAGCAGCGCGTCCTGGAGCTCCTCAACGAACGCTACGGCGTCACCGAGGAGGATTTCCTCTCCGCGGAGCTCGAGTTCGTGCCCGCCGGGCAGCCCCGCGAGGCCGGCATCGACCGCTCGCTGATCATCGGCTACGGCCAGGACGACCGCGTCTGCGCCTTCACCGCGCTCAAGGCCATCCTGGACGTCCCCGGCACCCCCGAGCACACCTCCTGCGTGCTGCTCTGCGACAAGGAGGAGATCGGCTCCTACGGCGCCACGGGGATGTACTCGAACTTCTTCGAGAACACGGTCAGCGAGATGCTGGCCCTCTGCGGAGGGACCTACAGCGAACTGGTCCTCAAGCGCGCCCTGGAGAACTCCTGGATGCTCTCCGCGGACGTCAACGCCCTCTTCGACCCGCTCTTCGCCGGGGTCTCGGAGAAGAAGAACGCGGCGCTGCTCAACCAGGGCACCTGCCTGACCAAGTACACCGGGTCCCGGGGCAAGTCCGGGGCCAGCGACGCCTCGGCCGAGTTCATCGCCCAGATCCGGCGCATCTTCGACCGCGCCGGCGTGGTCTGGCAGGCCGCGGAGCTGGGCAAGGTGGACCAGGGCGGCGGCGGCACCATCGCCTACCTCATGGCCCGCTACGGCATGCTCGTGGTCGACTGCGGCGTGGCGCTGCTCTCCATGCACGCGCCCTGGGAGGTGTCGGGCAAGTTCGACATCTACATGACCTACAAGGGCTTTTTGGCCTTCCTCAAGGACGGCCGCCAGAACAGATAGCCCATGTCCATCCGCATCATCGTCACGGGCGGCACCTTCGACAAGGAGTACAACGAGCTCCGGGGCTCGCTGTTCTTCCGCAAGAGCCACGTCGCCGAGATGCTGCGCCTGGGCCGCTGCCGGCTCGCGGTCAAGGTCCGGACCTTGCTGATGATCGACAGCCTCTGCATGACCCCGGCCCAACGGCGGCGCATCCTCCAGGCCTGCCTGAGCTCCCCGGAGAGGCACATCGTGGTCACCCACGGCACCGACACCATGGTGGAGACCGCCAAGGTCCTGGGCCCGCGCATCGGCGACAAGACCGTGGTCTTGACCGGAGCCATGGTCCCCTACAAGTTCGGCAGCTCCGACGGCCTGTTCAACCTGGGCAGCGCCCTGTCCTTCGCCCAGAGCCTGCCGCCCGGCGTGTACGTGGCCATGAACGGCCGCTACTTCCTGTGGAACAACGTGCGCAAGAACCGCCGCCGGGGCGAGTTCGAGCCGGTGGGCCGTTCATGAGCGCCCCCTACCGCCTGGCCGGCCGCGGCGAGCACCCCGAGGACCTCGTCGTGAACATCGGCGGCCTGAAGTTCGGCGGCACCGACCTCATCGTCATCGCCGGCCCCTGCTCCGTGGAGGGCGAGGAGACCTACCTGCGCACCGCCGCCGCGTTGAAGGCCGCGGGCGCGCACATGCTCCGGGGCGGCGCGTACAAGCCGCGCACCTCGCCCTACAGCTTCCAGGGCCTGGGCCGCGCCGGCCTGCGCATACTCGCCGCCGCCAAGCGCCGCACCGGGCTGCCGGTGGTCACCGAGATCCTCGACCTGCGCGACCTCGACGCCATCGCCAAGGTCGCCGACCTGCTCCAGGTCGGGGCGCGCAGCATGCAGAACTTCCCCCTCCTCAAGGAGCTGGGCCGCGCGCGCAAGCCGGTCCTGCTCAAGCGCAGCCTCTGGGCCAGCATCGACGAGTGGCTGCTGGCCGCGGAGTACATCCTCAACGCCGGCAACCCCAACGTCATCCTCTGCGAGCGCGGCCAGCGCCAGGTGAGCGAGACGGTCCGCTGCAGCCTGGACCTCGGCGCCGTGCCCACGGTCCGCGGACTCTGCCGCCTGCCGATGGTGGTAGACCCCAGCCATGCCGCGGGCGAGCGCAGCCTGGTGACCCCGCTGGCCCGGGCCGCGGCCGCGGTCGGGGCGCACGGGATCATGGTCGAGGTCCACGAGAACCCCGAGGCCGCGCTCTCGGACGCGCGGCAGTCCCTGCACCTCGAGGAGTTCCGCGCGCTGATGAGCCAGCTCTCGGCGCTGGCCCCCGCGCTCGGGCGCAGGCTGGCCCGGCCCGCTCCCTGATGCGGCTTGCGGTCAGCCCCGGCCGGCCTCTGCGCGGCACGGTGAAAGTGCCGGGCGACAAGTCCCTCGCGCACCGGGCCTTGATCTTCGCCGCCCTGGCCGAGGGCGTCTCCCGGATCGCCAATCTGCCCGACTCCGCGGACGCGCGCTCGACCATCGCCTGCCTGCGCGCCCTCGGAGTCAAGGTCGGCTCAGGACGAGTACGGGGCACGGGCGGCCGCTTCCAGCCTCCGAGACGGGCCTTGGACGCCGGCAACTCCGGGACCACGGCGCGCCTGCTCCTGGGCCTGCTGGCGGGCCAGCCGTTCGCGGCCCGCCTGACGGGAGACGCGTCTTTGCGCAGGCGTCCCATGGGACGAGTGGCGCAGCCCCTGCGCCTCATGGGAGCGCGCATCTCCCTGCGCGGGCAGGACCGCCTGCCGGCCTCGGTCCATGGCGCCGCGCTGCGCGGCATCCGGTTCGCGGCCGACGTGCCCAGCGCCCAGCTCAAAAGCGCGGTGCTCTTGGCGGGCCTGCTCGCACGCGGCGAGACCACGGTGACCGAGCCCCTGCCCAGCCGCGACCATACGGAGAGGCTCCTGCCCTTCTTCGGCGTCCGGGTCGCGCGCCGTGGCCGCAGCGCCGCGGTCACGGGCCCCGCCCGCCTGCGCGCGGTGCGCTGGCGCCTGCCCGGCGACGCCTCCTCGGCCGCTTTCTGGGTCGCGGCCGCCGCGCTGGTGCCGGGCAGCCGGCTGCGCCTGCCCCGCGTGGGCGCCAATCCGGGACGCACGGGCTTCCTGCGGGTCCTGCGGCGCATGGGCGCGCGGATATCCTGCTCGGCCGCGAAAGGACTCCCGGAGCCGGTCTGGGACATCGTGGTCGAGTCGGGTCGGCTCTCCGCGACCACGACCTCGGCGGCGGAAGCTCCCGGCATCATAGACGAATTGCCCCTGCTCGCTCTGGCCGCCAGCCAAGCCGCGGGCACCAGCCGCTTCCAGGGCCTGGCCGAGCTGCGTCACAAGGAGAGCGACCGGCTCGCCGGGACTTTACGGCTGCTGCGCGCCTTCGGGGGCAGAGCCCGGATCGCAGGCGACACCTTGGCCGTGCGCGGCCCCGCGCGCCTGCGCGGCGCGGCCTTCGATCCGCGGGGAGACCACCGGCTCGCCATGACCGCGGCCGTGGCCGGGCTCATCGCGCAAGGCTCGACCACAGTGGCCGGAGCCGAGTGCATCGCGATCTCCTATCCGGGGTTCTGCGCCGAGCTTGGGCGTCTGGGCTAGGGCCAATGCCGGTCACTTAAGGTCCGCTTCCGTCGGCCGCTGCCGTTAAGACCCTCGGAACCCCGTAGGGGTTCCGAGGCCGGCGGTGTGCCCAGCATGAGCATGACTGGGAGGTGCAAGTCCTCTGGAGAACCTGGTCGCAG